>NZ_JCBANA010000001.1:0-222949 GCF_059760725.1 Achromobacter sp. 1014246743 | reverse complement strand
CGGCTGCCCAGGGTTGCCGCGCCCATGAAAAAAGCCGGCTTGCGCCGGCTTTTTTGCATGCGAAGGGCTTACTTCGCAGGCGTTTCGGCGGGCTTGTCGCCGGCAGCGGGGGCCGACGGCACCGACGCATCGGGCTTGGCGGCCGGCGCCGAACCCGGAACCGACGAAGCGCCCGGCACGGACGAGGCGCCCGGCACCGAAGCGCCACCCGGCACGGACGACGCCCCCGGCGTGGCGGGCGCCGCGCCCGGCACTTGCGGCACCGAACGGTCGGCCGGGAAGCTTTGCATCACGCCGCTGTCGACCGCGGAAGCCCCGGTGCCCTTGTGGCTGACATAGGCCAGGCCGGCGGTGGACGCGAAGAAGACCACGGCGGCCCACTTGGTGGCACGCGACAGGAAGTTGGCCGCGCCGGTGGCGCCGAACAGGCTGCCCGACGAGCCGCTACCGAAAGCGGACCCCATGTCGGCGCCTTTGCCCTGCTGCAGCAGGACCAGCACGATGATAGCCAGCGCCGAGATCACTTGGACGGCCAGCAGAAGTTTGAGCATCAAGGGCATTACAGACTCCGGAACGGAAACTTAGATGGCGGCGATTCGCAAAAATTCTTCGGCCACGAGCGACGCGCCGCCGACCAGGGCTCCGTCGATATCAGTCATGGCGAACAAACTGGCGGCATTGGCAGCTTTGACGCTGCCGCCGTACAAAACCTGTACCTGGGCCGCGCCCAGCGCGGCCAGGGCGGCGCGGATGGCGCCGTGGACTTCCTGCGCCTGCTCGGGGCTGGCGGTGCGGCCGGTGCCGATGGCCCAGACGGGCTCGTAGGCCAGCACCATGCGCGAGACGGCCTCGGCGCCCAGGGCCAGCACGGGCTTGAGCTGGCGCTCGATGACGGCCAGCGTGTTGCCGGCTTCGCGGTCGGCCAGGGACTCGCCCACGCAGACCACCGGGGTCAGCCCGGCGGCCAGGGCGGCGCGGGCCTTGTCGGCGACGACCTGGTCGGTTTCACCGTGCAGTACGCGGCGCTCGGAGTGGCCGGCCAGCGCATAGCGGCAGCCGAATTCCTTGAGCATGGGGCCGGAGACTTCGCCGGTATAGGCGCCCTTGTCGTGCGCGCTGACGTCTTGCGCGCCCCAGGACACGGCGCTGCCGGTCAGGGCCGACGCGGCCTGGGCCAGATACGGAAACGGAACGCAGACGCCGATTTCGCAATGGCTCGCGGCATCCGCGGCGCGCAGCTCGGTCAGCAACGCAGCGTTCTCAGCCAGGTTGCCGTGCATCTTCCAGTTGCCCAGCACGAGGCGGGCGCGGTTTTCGACTGAAGTCATGGCGCAAATGTCAGAGTGGATGAACCCGGCGGAAAAAAGCACCCGCCCACGGGCTGGCCTGGAAATAATTCCAGGCGAAACCCGAGATTGTATCCTGTTGCGCGGCGCTGCGCCGGACGCCGCGCGTTTCTTACACCGTCAGGATGATTTTGCCGATATTCTCGCCGCCTTCCATCATGGCGTGGGCCTGGGCGGCCTGGGCCAGCGGGAAGGTGGCGTGGACGATGGGCTTGATGGCGCCCTGCTCCAGCAGGGGCCAGGCGTGCTGGCGCAGCGCCTGGGCGATGGCGCCCTTGAAATCCACCGGTCGGGGACGCAACGTCGACCCCGTGATGGTCAGGCGGCGGCGCATCACCTGGCTGGTGTCCACGCTGGCCTGGGCCCCGCCCAGCTGGGCGATGATGACGATGCGGCCGTCGTCGGCCAGGCACTGCATGTCGCGGGCGATATAGTCGCCGGCCACCATGTCCAGGATCACGTCGACGCCCTGGCCGCCGGTGGCATCCTTCACTTCCTTGACGAAGTCCTGGGTCTTGTAATTGATGCCCAACGTGGCGCCCAGGGCCTCGACGGCGCGGGCCCGGTCGTCGCTGCCCACCGTGGCATAGACCTTGTGGCCCAGCGCGCGCGCCAGCTGGATGGCCGTGGTGCCGATGCCGCTGGCGCCGCCGTGCACCAGCAGGGCCTCGCCGGCCGACAGGCGACCACGGTCGAACACGTTGCTCCAGACGGTGAAGTAGGTTTCCGGCAGGCCGGCGGCTTCGATGTCGGACAGGCCCTTGGGAATGGGCAGGCACTGGGCGGCGGGCGCGACACAGTATTCGGCGTAGCCGCCACCGGCGACCAGGGCGCAGACCTTGTCGCCCACCGAGAAACCGCTGCCGGCGAGGTCGCCGCCGACGATTTCGCCGGCCACTTCCAGGCCCGGCAGATCGGACGCGCCAGGGGGCGGCGCGTAGTTGCCCTTGCGCTGGAACACGTCGGGGCGGTTGACGCCGGCGGCGCTGACCTTGATCAGGACTTCGCCCTGGCCGGGTTGCGGCATGGGGCGTTCTACGGGGACCAGCACCTCGGGGCCGCCCGGGCGGGAGATTTCTACAGCGTGCATCGCGTGCCTCCTTTGCGGCAAATAGATTATTATTGCGCCCTTTACGGCAGGTCGCGTTTTCAGCAGGCGGAGTGTTTGCCTGGCGGCCGGATCGCCGTTGCCGCAGTACATTGCAATACCAGGAAGCGTGGCAGAGTGGTCGATTGCACCGGTCTTGAAAACCGGCAAGGGGTTAAACCCTTCGTGGGTTCGAATCCCACCGCTTCCGCCAACCCCTATTCCCCCCCGATCAGCCACCGGCTCAGGCACTCGCTTCGAGCCAGAAGGCTTGCGCCTGCCCCCTCCCCCCTCGATGCCCGCCGATGCTCGCGCCAGGGTGGGCCAGCGTCTTTGGCGTCAGATGGCAAGCCCCGGACGGGACCCCACTCCTATGATGCAAGGCGAGGACGCGAACGACGGAGCCGCGGCGCACGCCACGATCTGCTTCGCCGCAACGCGTCGATTGTCAGCAATCAGTGGGAGAACCTATGAAGATTACCCGTCGTTCCGTCTTGTTGGCGGGATCGAGCTTGCTTGCCAGCACGGCAATGGCTCGCACAGCGCTCGCCGGTCAGCGGGCGCTTTCCAGCCCCGGCCCCGCGGCAAACGATGCGGATCTGGCGATCGACGCTTACATCTTCGGCTACCCCTTGGTGACGATGGAGATGACGCGCCGGATCATCACCAATGTCGCCGAACCTGGCGGGGTGCGGGGCCCGATGGGGCAGATCATCAAGGCGCGCAGCTATCCCGACGCCTCATTCCGGGACGTCACCGCACCGAACGCCGATACGCTGTACACCAACGCCTTCTTTGACGTGGGCAGCGAACCCTGGGTGCTCAGCATCCCTGACATGAAAGACCGTTATTCCCTGATGCCGATGCTCGACGGCTGGACGACGGTGTTCGAGGTTCCGGGCAAACGCACGACCGGCAGCGGGGCGCAGACCTACGCAATCACCGGCCCTGGCTGGAAAGGCACCCTGCCCGAGGGGGTCAAGGAATACAAATCGCCCACCAGCATCGTATGGATGCTCGGCCGCATCTATTGCACCGGCACGCCCGAAGACTATGCCGCCGTCCATGCCTTGCAGGATGCGTTCAAGCTCGTCCCCCTGAGTGCGTACGGCAAGCCATACACCCCGCCGGCAGGCAAGGTCGACCCGACCCTGGACATGGCTACCGCGGTGCGCGACCAGGTCAATCAGATGGACGCGCTGTCGTACTTCACGCTGCTGTGCGAACTGATGAAGACGAATCCGCCGTCCCAGGCCGATGCGCCGCACGTCGCCAGGTTCAAGCGCCTGGGCATCGTCCCGGGCCAGGACTTCGACCGAAGCCAACAGGCGGCGGACGTCTTCAGCGGCGTTCCGAAGGCTGGCGTCGACAGGATCATGCAGCATTACCAGACCCTCAAGAACGACAACGGCTGGTCATTCACGACGCACACGGGCACCTACGGCACCGACTATCTGATGCGGGCGCTCATCACCGCTATCGGGCTTGGCGCAAACCGGCCCCAGGACGCGATCTACCCGATCTCGAAGAATGATGCAGAGGGTCGTCCCTACAACGGCTCGAACCGCTATGTCATGCGGTTCCCCAAAGGCCATTTGCCGCCTGTGGAAGGATTCTGGTCGTTGACGATGTATGACGACGGCTACTTCTTCGTGGACAACCCGCTCGACCGGTATTCGATCAGTCCGCGCCAGAACCTGCGGGTCAATGCGGATGGATCGACCGATCTCTATATACAGAAGGATTCGCCGGGCAAGGACAAGGAGTCGAATTGGCTGCCCGCCCCTGCCGGGGATTTCATCCTGATGCTCAGAACCTATTGGCCACGCGCAACCGCCCCATCCATCCTCGACGGGACCTGGGCCATTCCGGCCGTGCACAAGGTCAGTTGAGCCGCACGCGTACGCGCCACATCGACACAGCGGGCCGGCGTCTCGCCGGCCCTCGGCAGACAACAACCTCTCGGGATTCACAAGATGAGACATGCGCTCCGTCGCCGCCAATGGCTCAACCAGGCCTGCGCCATCGGCCTGGCAACCTTGGTCAGCTGGAACATCGGGCTGCCGCAGGCGGCCGCCGCCCCAGGCAACGTCACGGCAATCGACATACTCCTGGAACCCGATGCGACCATGCTCGAAAAGGCCGAGACAACCAACGCACGGCTGCTCAGGGCTTATCCCCAGGGGTTCGCGCTGGACGATACCCATCGCCCGCACATCACGGTCATCCAGCGTTTCGTCCGCACGGCCGATCTGGACAAGGTCTATGCAGCGGCCAATGACGTGCTTGCGCAATCGAAAGTAAGACAGATGCGGCTCGAGGCGTTCCGGTATTTTTACCTGCCAAGCGGGGCGACCGGCCTGGCGGCCATTGTCGCCCGCCCCACCCCGGCGCTGCTGGCGTTGCAGGCCGACCTGCTTGCCGCCGTGGCGCCCTACACGGCCGAGACGGGTGACTCGACGGCGTTCGTGACAACCCCCGAAGATCCTGTCATCGATCCCGTCCTGATTGCCTACGTGTCGACCTATGATTCGATCGCGGCGGGTAGAAAATACAGCCCGCATGTCACGACAGGCGTGGCCCTGAAGGCAGATCTCGACAAGATGCTGGCCGAGCCGTTCGAGGCATTTTCGTTCGCGCCTGCCGGCGCCGCGGTCTACCAGCTAGGACAATTCGGCACGGCCTCCAAAAAGCTCAAGCAGCTTGATTTTCCCAAGTAGGCTCAAGATCGCGCCAGCGCAGGCTCGCAACGCGGCTGGCGCGACGTTGACCACGACATGGCGTCCCGGCCGATCTGGTCGGCCAACGCAGCGATCACCCGTTGCTGCGCTTGCACCAACGCGGGGTAACCGGCAGCGGCCGGTTCTTCAAAACGCCCCTGGCATACCCGCTTGTCGGCGCCAGGCTCTCGCGCATCCCCCAGGGTCCAGCCCGCCTCAAGCTGCACGCGCTTTCCCGGCCACGCATCCAATCGGCGGATCTGCAGTTTCACCCTGATCACCGGCACACTGCCTGGCCAGGACAAGCCCGCGACGTCCTGGGTGCCCAGGCGGTCGACCAATCTTGCCGACAACGCAGTGCGTACTTCCTCGTCCAATGGCCCCAGCCATCGTTCGTCGTCCAGGATGGCGAGTGCGCCGCTGTCATCCTGCCGCACCACAAGTTGCGGCTGATTCAGGTATTCCGGCAACGACACCGGCATCACGTCGATGACGAAGCGTGCCGGCGCGCGGTCGGTCTGGATGGCTTCCTGGGGATGCAGCAACGTGTAGTGGCGGACAGGCGCCGAAGTGCTGCAAGCGCCCAGGCCGAGGGTCAGGGCAAGCAGGCTGATGCGCATCGATCGGTTCATCATCGGGAAGTCTCCATCTTGCTGCGGGACGGCGCTGCGGCAGCCTCGGCCGCGGCATTCTCGGGGCGGCCTCGCACCAGCGATTCCGGGTACCGGCTCAGCAGGTCGGTCAACGTGCGAACCGAGCGTGCCGCGCGCTGGACCTCTTGAAGGGCCTGGCCCAGGCTCTGTCTCAGGGACGCATCTTCGGCAAGCATTCCCTGCGCGGCGCCGATGGTCTGCTGCGCCTGGCGCAGCGTCTGCGTGGCCTGCGGCAGGACCTGGCCGTTCACCTGCAACAGCACTTTATTCAGGTTGGCAAAGGACGCGTCCAGATTGCGCGCGATGCTGTCCAACGGCATCTTGTCGATCTTGCCCACGATGCTGGCGAACCGCTCCTGCAATTGGTCGAAGCTGCCGCTGACGGTCGGCAGCATCATGGGACGCCGCTCAGGATCAAAGGCCACCTTCGGTGTATTGGGTATGAAATCCAGGGCGATATACAGTTGGCCCGTCAGCAGATTGCCGGTCCTGGCCTGGGCCCTCAGGCCGTGGGCCACCATTTCCTGCACCATGCGCACCAGCCGATCTTCCTCGCTTCCATCAACGTCCGGCATTTTTTCCAGGATTTCGCTCAGTCGCTGCGGATAGATCACGATGCCGACCTTGGACTGGAAGCGACGCCTGACGGCGTCGTAATCCGGCTTGATGGAAATGACCTTGCCAATGTCCATGCCGTCGAACTGCACCGCGGCGCCAATGGCCAGGCCGCGCAGAGATTGCTCGAAGACCAGATAGGCGGCCTGCGACGGGCCGTCAGGGGGAGCCAGGGCGGCCTGCTGATCCTTGGCCAACTCGTACGCCGTATCCTCGGCTGCCGGCTCGCCGGAGGCGCCGGGCGAGGTGCCGAAAGACACGCCGCCAGCGAGAATGGTGGCGATCGACTGCGTCTGCAGCTTGAACCCGTCCGCGCCCAGCGAGACGTCCACCCCGCTGGCATTCCAGAAGCGCGTGGCCGTAGTGACAAACCGGTCGTAGGGCGCATTGACGAAAAGCCGCAAGGCGACCGCCTTGCCATCTTCGCCCAACTGGTATGACGCAACGCGGCCCACCTGAATGCGCCGGTAATACACAGGCGACCCCACGTCCAACGAGCCGAGATCTTCGGTGTGCAAGACGAAGGACCGGCCGGGCGTATCCCCGATGACGGTGGGAGGACTTTCCAGGCCCGTGAAATCCGTGGCGGATTCGCTCGACTGGCCTCGGTCGACACCGATGTATGCCCCCGACAGCAACGTATCCACGCCGGAAACCCCATCGATACCGATGCGCGGGCGCACCACCCAAAAGCGCGAATCGACCCGCGCCAGGCTCGTCGCATCCTTATCGAGCGCCACCGTGGCCACCACGTGGGAGCCGTCTTCGCTCAGGCCGATGGCGGTCACCGTGCCGACATTGACGTCCTTGTACTTGACGAGCGTCTTGCCTTCTTCCAGGCCGGCCGCCGTCCGAAACGTGATGCTGATGACCGGACCTTGCGTCATCCAGGTCTGCACCAGCATGGAAAGCCCGATCAAGGCCGCGATGACCGGCACCAGCCAGACGAGCGAGAGCCGCCATCTTTTACGCGGAATCACCGCAGGAGCGCCAGGCACGGGAAGCTCCCTGGAAGCATCATTCATTCGTCATCACCCTTGATTTCACCGTCCCAGATATGCCTGGGGTCGAACGACATCGCTGCAAGCATGGTGAAAATCACGACCATGCCGAAGAAAAGAATGCCGATGCGGGGCGATATGTCGGTGAGGCCCTGGAACTGCACCAGGGCAGCCACCACCGCCACCACCAGCACATCCAGCATCGACCAGTACCCGACAAACTCCACCATGCGGTACAGCTTGGCGCGCTCCCGCCTCGCCCACCGACTGCGCCGTTGCGAAGTCACGAGCAGCAGCCCAAGCACCAGGAATTTCGCGCAAGGCACGGCCACGCTTGCAATGAAAATCACGAATGCAATGCCGTAGGAGCCTGATGCCCAGAACTCCACCGCCCCTTCCATGATCGTGCTCTCGCTGCCCTTGCCCAGCAGACTGGTGTGCATGACAGGCAGCACGTTGGCAGGGATATAGAAAATGATGGCAGTCATCAGCAGCGCCCAGGCGCGGGCAATGCTGTTCGGGCGCCGTTGGTGCAGCGCCGAGCCACAGCGAGGGCAGCGGCTGTGCCCAGGCGGGTCGGGGTGATCACAAACCAGGCCGCAGGTATGGCAGCCCACCACCGACAGGTCACTTGCGAAGGGCTGCCTGTTCATGCCGCGCTTTCGCTTCGTACCGCCGAATCCTGTTCGGTCTGATCCCACAGCGAAGAGAAGTCCCGGTGGGCAATCAAAGTGAGCAATATCATCAGGGCAGCGGTCGCCCACACCCCCGCGCCAAGGGTGACTTCCACCAGGCTGATCAGCTTGATGATCGCCACCAGGATGCCGAGGATGCCCACCTCGACCATGCTCCATGGCTTCAAGAGCGCCAACATGCGCAGGGCGCCAGCAAAGCCAGGGGCGCGATGGCCGGCCCGCGCAGGGATCAGCACCCATGAAAGCAGAGAGATCTGCGCCAGGGGCACCAGGATGATCACCAGCGCAGTAACCATCGCCAGGGGAGCCACGCTTCCCTGGGCCAGGGCCCAGGCGAATTCCCACAACGTCGCTTCTCGATGCATGCCATTCAGGTTGATGCGTACGACCGGGCAAATGTTGGCAATCAGAAACACCACGGCGGTGGTCAGGGTCAATGCCAGCCAGCGGTCCGCATCCAGCGGATTGGCGCGTTCAAGCACGGCCTCACAGCGGCGGCAGCGTGCGACCTCGCCTGCCGCCAGGCGGCATCGTTGGTACACGCTGTCGCAATGTTCACAGGCCACCAGGTGGGGATAGACGTTCATGTTGTTGCCGGGATAACCGTGGGGTTGCATGGCGAAGGCCGGCCTGGGCAAACCGAATGTCGCTCGTGAACTGGCCTTGGGCACAGCCCCGAGAGGCTACAGAAAGCGCCGCACCCGGGCTTGCCATTCGACGCCAAAATCGGGCGAGACCGGCGTCAAGAGGATCAAGGCAGCAACGGTTGTGCCACGCCGCCCAGTCGGATCAGGCTGGATTGAGCTCGAGGGAGCGGAAGCGAGACGGCGCAAGCCCCGTCCACCGCTTGAAAGCGCGCGTGAAATGCGCGGGATCGCTGTAGCCGACCATATAGGCAATTTCAGTCGCTGAATATTTGCCCAGCCTGATCAGCCGCAGCGCTTCGCTGCGCCGCGTCTCGTCCTTCAGGCTTTCAAAATCGACGCCGCTGCATTGGAGCCGCCGCTGCAGCGTCCGCGGCGACATACCGATTTTCTTGGCAACGGATTCGAGATTGATTTCTTCCTGCTCGGCAATCCGTTCGATCAGCAGACCCGCGGTATCGATGGTCGACTGCAGCGCCCGTGTAATCTTGCGCGAGTCGTCTTTCGGTCCTTGAAAAGGCGCATCGAGCAAATCACGGTCAAATTCGACCATATTATGTTCGGCCCCGGTTTCGATATTCGGACCCAGGCACTCTTGCAATGCGTCGTCACCCCGTGCTGTCGGCGTCTGCAAGTGCACGCGTATCGCCGACGGCGCGCCGGCCAGAAGTGGCACCTTGCGCAATACGGCGAGGCTTCCAAAAATGAACTGCCGCGGATCCGCTCCCAGCGGACCGGTGAACCTATGAATCAGTTTCGTCGTGCGGCCTTCGGTGACGATTCGAACTTCTCCCCCCTGGTGCAGCATCGCCGCGTGGGTGGCGGCCATGGCACATGCCTCGCCCACATTCCGCGTGCCCAGAACCAGATTCCCCCAGGGGCCAAGCGAGCGCAGCTCCATCAAGCGGCCCACCTGGGCGCCGCCGAACGGGTCTTGCGCGATGGCAGCCATTTCGTTGGCGATATGGAAACACTGCGCCCGTGGCAGCCAGATATCCGGCGTCTGGAAAATGTTCGGGCAGACTCCCAGTCGCTGAAAGAATTCAAGCGCGGACACCCCCCGGCTGGCCAGGTAGGGCCCGATGTGCAAGAAGCTTCTGAGTTTGATGGACGGCGTGGCGTTCGACATGGATGCAGGCTTTTACGCTCAGCCCCATTGCCGGACGCGCCGCCTTCGGAAGGTGCTTCGCCCGATTATTATCTTGAGCTGAAAATCGTGGTCGAATTTACACCGTCCCCTTCGCGAAGGAATCAATCAAATCGACAAGCGAGACAAATCAGCATGAATAATGAGACATGGGCGCACGTCGCCTTCACGCACCGACGCCAACCCCAACCACGCCTGCATGGCCCGAGTACAAGCTGGGCCGGCAATCCGTAGCGTTGGAACCGGCATCGGCGACATTCCTGCGCAGCGTATCAGGGTGTGATGCTGGTGATCTTCGAGCCCTCGAGCCCCATGCCCGCCATCAGCCCCTGGGCGCCGAACGGGACGGCAAATACGTCCTGCGACAAGGTGGTGGTCGACACGCTGGAAGCAACGGACTTGTCCCAAGCCACCAGGCTGGGGCCACTGCCCAACGCCCAGCCATCGCTCTTCTCGAGGTAGCTGAGCGATTTCTGATTCATGAAGAAAAGTGCGTAGCCAAAGGTCTGGGCGCCGGCCTGCAGGCCCAACGACATGGCCGAGATTTCGTAGTAACCGATGAGTTCTTTACCCTTGAACAAGGTGCCCTGACCATGCTCGCCGCCGACCAGCAAACCCGCTTTGTAGATCTTGGGAAAAACCAGGACTGCGACCGCTTTCTCGCCCAGTTCTTTGGTGCTTGGTTCGGCAGCGTAAAGGTGTTGCAGCGCACTTGCGGAATCATTGCGGATCGCAAGCGCGTTGTCGGCGAACGCTGCGCTTGCCGGAGCCAGTGCGCAGGCGAACGCCAGCAAGGCCGACCGCATGCAACGCCCCCACTGCAGGCGGAGGACTTTCAGATATTTATTGCTTTCCTTGAACATGGAATACCCTGATTTGGTTAAGCGCCGCGTTACATCAGCACGCTGCGAGTATTTAGACCAGGGTAATCTCTGTCAAGATTGATCGATGCGTCCGCTGCATTTCGAATACAGATTCAACTGCAATTTCGAATTTGGCATCAAATGGCAAGACGCCACAGGATAATCATTCTAAGCTGGGCTGGCGCATCGCCATTTCAGCGTACCCGGCAAATAGTTGTTCCTGTCTTTTTGGATTGCAGTAGATGCTTCATTGATCGTTCAGAGAGGGCTCATGAATCAAGCAGCTTCCAATCAGGCATTCGAGTCGCTGCAAGATGCGCTGACCCATGCGCTGATGCACGACGAGATGTCTCTGCAATATCAGCCCATAGTTGACGGAGCGCGCAGAATTATCGGCATGGAAGCGTTGATGCGCTGGAACTCCGCCGAGTACGGCCAGATCCCGCCATCGCTGTTCGTGCCGCTTGCGGAACGAAGTGGCGCCATACTGAATATGGGCGCCTGGGCCCTGCAAGCCGGTTGCCAGCAACTACAGCGCTGGTCAGAAAGCCCGGCCACTGCGGGCTGGACATTGAGTATCAATGTCAGCGCTCGCCAATTCAATGATCTGCATTTCGTGGACGACGTCCTCAATCTGATAGATAAATATCAGATCGCCCGGGACAGGCTGATTCTTGAAGTCACGGAAAGCATGTTCCTGAACGCGAAGGGAAGCCGTCAACAGAACGACTTTCGGCGCCTTCGCGATGCCGGCCTGGGCATCGCCGTTGACGACTTCGGGACGGGATTTTCATCCATGCAATACCTGCGGTATTTATCCATCTCCCGAATAAAAATCGACAAGACATTCGTTGATGAAGTGGTGGCAAGCAAGAAGGATCAAGGAATCGTGGGCGCCATCCTCATGTTGGCTGACGCGCTGGAGGCAGATGTTGTCGCCGAAGGCGTCGAGACTGCCGGGCAATTGTCTTACCTGAAAAGCGTGGGGTGCTCGGCATTCCAGGGCTTTCTTTTTGGCAGGCCTGGCGACGCCGCGCTCTTCACACAAACCTGCCCCACGCCGATGCACTGCGGGAATGACGCATGACGGCCGCCATCCTTGCCGGCGCAGGGGCAAGGGTTAACGCGACCCCTCGTTAACACGCTTATCATTAACAGCTGAATTAGTCCTGAAATAGGACGAATTCGTCTACTATTTGGCGCATTCCGGGCGGCAGCGGTGGCAAGCCCGGCAAAAAAACCGGCGGCACAGCCAGGTTGACCATGCCCAAACTGAAAGACGCATTGAAGTCAGGTTTGTTTCGCCTGTCTCCCGCCCTGGCCGCGCGCTGCGGCGTGCAATTTCCCTTGCGGGCGCCCAACCGGGCATTCCTCGAACAGCAGATATTCGGCTACCTGAACCAGTTGGCCAACGGCCCGCGAGGCCCGGGACGCTGCCTGTTCCTGGGCATGGGTGAATACACCTGGCACTACCCCCGGTTGCTCAAGCCCGAGTTCTATTCCCTGGACATGGACCCGGAGCAAGCCCGCTACGGCATGCCCGGCAAGCACCTGACCGGTAGCGCCACCGAGATGGCGGCGTTCTACGAGCCGGGCTTTTTCGACGTGGTGGTGGCCAACGGCCTGATCGGCTATGGCCTGAACGACCTCGCGGGCTACGAACGCATGCTGCAACAGTGCCACGCGGTGCTCAAGCCCGGCGGCCTGCTGGTGCTGGGCTACAACGACACGCCCGAGCGCGCGCCATTTCCCGTGCATGTCGACGCATTGGGGCTGTTCACGCCCTTCGTGCCACCGATCCCCGGCGTGGTCCGGCCGCGCCACCCCATCCGCGACAAGTACCACCACGTATTCATCTTTGGTCAGCGGCGCGACACCGAGGCGATCGCCGCGTAGGTTTTCGGAATTCCCGCCGCCGCCACGCCACTGCGCAGGATTTCCTGCGGCAACGCATTCGCCAGCAACTCACGCGCGGCGAGCAGTTCAGCGAGATCCACACCGGTGCGGTAGCCCATGCTTTCCAACATGAACACCAGGTCCTCGGTGACGATGTTGCCCGACGCGCCCGGCGCGAAGGGGCAACCGCCCAGGCCGCCCAGGCAGGCGTCGAACGCGCGGATGCCCTCGTCCAGTCCGGCCAGCGCGTTGGCCAGCCCCAGACCCATGGTGTCGTGCAGATGCAGCTTGACCAGCCGCACGCCG
Source organism: Achromobacter sp. 1014246743 (assembly GCF_059760725.1). Taxonomy (NCBI): domain Bacteria; kingdom Pseudomonadati; phylum Pseudomonadota; class Betaproteobacteria; order Burkholderiales; family Alcaligenaceae; genus Achromobacter; species Achromobacter sp. 1014246743. Next base: position 209,976 of record NZ_JCBANA010000001.1, on the reverse strand, counting down.
ATCGCATCCTGGGCGGCCCGCACGGCATCGCGCACCTGGGCGGGATGGGCATAGCCCACCGTGTCGGCCAGCGCGATCTCGTCAGCCCCGGCACGCGCCACCGCCGCGGCCACCTGCGCCACCCGCCGCACCGGCACCGCGCCTTCCAACGAACAGCCAAAGGCCGTGGCGACGGCGGCATCCACCCGCACCGCCCTCGGCTGCGCCCGCAACCAATCGACGATGGCCGCCACCGCCTCCACCTGCGCGTCCGTGCCCTTGCCGACGTTGGCGTGGCTATGCGTATCGCTGACCGACACGGGGATGGCGATCACGTGGGCGCCCGCCTCGTAGGCGGCGATGGCCCCCTTCAGGTTGCAAGCCAATGCGCAGACGGTCACGCCGTCCAGGTCCAGCGTCGCGGGCAGCACCTGCGCCGTGTCTGCCATCTGCGGCACCCGCCGCGGCGAGACAAAGCTGCCCACCTCGATTTCACGCAGGCCGGCCGCGGCCAGCTGCCGTATCCAGCGCAGCTTGTCGGCCGCCGGCATCATGCCGCGCGCCATCTGCAGCCCGTCGCGCGGGCCGACTTCGCACAGCCTGACTTCCTGATCCATGATGGTTTCCCTGTTCAATGCGCCGGGGGCTATTGCTGCACCACGATGCCCGCCGCGGCGATGGTCCGGCGGGCCTTGCCGATATCGGACCGGATGAGCGCGGCGAACTGCTCCGCGGAGACGGGATCGGTCTCCAGTCCTTGCGAGGCCAGTGCGTCCTGGACGTCCTTGCGCGCCAGCAGCTTGTTGAAATCGGCATTCAGCCGTGCCACCACGTCGGCGGGCGTCTTGGCCGGGGCCAGCACGCCGTAGTAGGTCACCACGCTGAAATCCTTGTAGCCCAGCTCGGCCACGGTGGGCACATCGGGCAGCGCCGGGTTGCGCTTGGGCGACGTCACGGCCAAGGCACGCACCTTGCCCGCCTTGATCAAGGCGGCGGCCGACGAGATCGAGGACCCGGCAAACTGCAGATGCCCGCCCATCAGGTCGGCCAGCGCGGGCGCAGAGCCCTTGTAGGGCACGTGCTGCATCTTGAAGCCGGCCTCGTGCTGCAGCATCTCCATGGCGATGTGCACGCCCCCGCCGGTGCCGGACGTGCCGTACGACATCTTGTTCGGCTCTTTCCTGGCGGCCTCGATCACCTCGGGCAGCGTCTTGTAGGGCGAACTCTCGGACACCAGCAGCACCATCGGCGTGGTCGCCACCAGCGCCACCGGCGCCAGGTCCTTGACCGGGTCGTACGCCACCTTCATCAACAGCGGAATCAGGGTGACGTTGTCGGACTGGCCGATCACCAGGTCATAGCCCTGCGCGGGCGCGCGGGCCGCTTCGGCCAGGCCCAGCGCAGTGCCGGCGCCCGGCTTGTTTTCGGGCACCACGGCCCAGCCGTTCAGCTCGTGCAGCTTGTTGCTCATCAGCCGCCCGATGTAGTCGGTGCCGCCGCCCGGCGTGGACGGGATGATGATGCGGATGGGCTTGTTGGGATAGTCCTGCGCGTGGGCGGCACAGGCGATGGCCAGGCTGGCCACCGCCAAGAGTTTGCGGATCATCGGATAGTCTCCTCTTTGATGGATGTCTTGGCGGTCTGCGCCGCCTCGACGGGGACAGGTTCTACGACCTGGTCATCGGCCTTCGCAACGGATGATTCCCGCCGTGTGCAGGGCCTCGATGCGCGCGGCATCCAGTCCCAGCCCCCGCAGGATGGCTTCGGTATGGCTGCCCTGCCCGGGCGGATCGGAACGCTTGCCGGCCTTGCGCCCGTCGAACTCGATCGGCAGGGCCGCGGCCGAAATCTCGCCGCCGTCCGGCAAGGCCGTGGCCAGCAGCGCGCCGCCGGCGTTCAGGTGTTCGTCCTGCAGCAGATCGTGGGGCTGGCGGATGGGGCCGTACGACAGGTTCGCCGCCTCCAGCGCGGCGCACAGTTCGTCGGTCTTCCAGGCCTTCAGGATTTCGCCCACCCCAGGCACCAGCCACGAACGTGCCGCTTCGCGATCCACGGCCGTTGCCAGGCGCGGATCGGCGGCCCATTCGGGCGGCAGGAATTTCTGCGCGAAATTGCGCCATTGCGCGTCGCCCACCACCGCCACGAAGACTCGGCCGTCGGCCGTCTCGAAAACGTCGTACACGCCCCATGGCGGCTTGCGCTCGGCGCCGAAAGGCTTGGGCGCCGTACCCGTCAGCTGGAACTGCGCGATGAACTGCGCCACCAGCAGCAAGTTGTTCTCGAACAAGCCCGAACGCACATGACGGCCGCGCCCGGTGGTGTGGCGGTCGTGCAGCGCGGCCAGCGCACCCACCACGCCGAAGGTGCCGCCCAGGATGTCGTTGACGGATGCCGCCACTCGCTGCGGGGTGTCGGCGCCGCCATTGATGTAGGCCAGCCCGCCCATCATCTGCACCACCTCGTCCAGGGCAGTGCGATGCTTGTAGGGCCCCGACAGGAAGCCCTTGAGCGACACGTAGATCAGTCCGGGGTTCTCGGCCGACAGGCTTTCGTAGTCCAGCCCATATCGCGCCAGGCTGCCGTCGCGGAAGTTCTCCACCAGCATGTCCGCCTGCAACGCCAGCTGGCGCGCCAGCGCCTGCCCTTCGGTGGACTTCAGGTCGATCGACAGGCTTTGCTTGTTGCGGTTGAAGACGGGAAAGTAGCCGCTGCCCGAGCCCTTCAGGCGCCGCGTGCGGTCGCCGTCGAGGGGTTCCACCTTGATCACCTCGGCGCCCAGGTCGGCCAGCGCCAGGCCGGCGGCGGGCCCCATGATCATGTGGGACAGCTCCAGCACCTTGATGCCGCGCAGGGGCAATTCGCTGGTGTCCATGAAGGGTGAAGCCGGTGCTGCTGTCATCGATGTTTCCTCTTGCCGTGGCCCCCAGCCGAAGGGCATCCCCCTGGGCCAGTACGCAGCCATCATCGCGACCGCTGCACGTTCGGAAAAGCAATCTTTGAGCACCGGGGCATTCTCGTTTGGGAACGTCCGGGTTAGCCCTAGGCCGGACGCCTCGGCATCCCGCGGCGCACCACCGCTAGGGCTTGGACACGGCCCCCAAGTGCGCCAGCAACGCGCGCGCCGCGGGTGGCAAGGCAGCCAGATCGCGCACCGCAATGCACAACGGCGTGCCGGACCAGGGTCCGGACAAGGCGATGAAGCGGATGTCCTGGCTGGCATGGCGCGGCTTCAGGTACATGGGCACGACCGCCACGCCCATGCCCCGCGCCACCAGGTTGCAGATGGTCTCGTGCGAACTGACACGCGCGCTGATGCGCCGGGTGACGCCAGCCTCTCGCGCAGCGCGTTCGAATACCGCGCTGATGCCATTGTCGCGATTCAGCTCGATCAACTCGTACGGCAGCAACTGCGCATAGTCCAGGATCTCGCTGTCGGCCAGCAGGTGCCGCGTCGGCACCACGGCCGCCAATTCACAGTAGCCGCAGGGAAACACCTGCAGGCCGTCGTGGCCGAAGTCCGACCCCACCGCCACGTCGGCGCGCCCTTCCAGCACTTCCTGGAAGACCTGCTGCGTCGTGCTTTCTTCCAGCGCGATCTCGATCTGGGGATAGGCCCGGCGAAACGACTGGATCTGCGCCGGCAGATCGCCCGACAACGCGGCCACGCTGGCCGCCAGCCGGATGCGGCCGCGCACGCCGGTGGCAAAGCCCGCCATTTCGCGGTGCATGCGGTCCATCTGCTGCAGCAGCAGCCGGGCATGGCCGGCCAGCCCCTGGCCGGCGGGCGTGGCCTGCACACCCTTGACGCCGCGCTCCAGCAACGGCACGCCAAAGGCCTCTTCCATGTCGATCATGCGTTTGCTGACCGCCGACGGTACGATGTTCTCGCGCGCCGCGGCGCGCGCCAGGCTGCCTTCTTCCAGCGCAGCCAGGAACAGGCGCAGGGAAACCGGGTCGATGTCGCGGGGATGGGGCGGTGCAGGGGTGGGGCGCTTCATGCCGGGAAGTGTCCCGCGGCGCTCCCTGGACCGGGATCGGGGTTTTCCCCAGCCAACTGCCGCGCGGTCCGATACACTGCGCCTGGCCGTCACGAAGCCCTGCGGTACCGGGCGGGTCCGCGCGGCACAGGACACGCGTCATCACATCGACAACCAGAACAAGACCTGAACCATGCAGTGCCCCAAATGCAATTGGCAGAACCCGGCCTCCCATAGCCACTGCTTCAGCTGCCACGCGCCATTGCCCGCCGCAGCGCCCCCTGCCACGCCCCGCAAGGCCGTGAAAGCCAAGCCAGCCGCCCAGGCCGCCACCCCCCGGAGCGTGGCGCCGTTCCCCGGCATCTGGGCACGGCTGGCGGCCAGCGCGGTGGACGCGGCCACGATGATCGCGGCGATGTTCGCGTTTTCGTCGGCGGCCTCCCTCAGCTATCAGGGGCTCCTGGAACAGCCTGCGCCCGCATTGCTGTGGCTGGCGGCAGGCCTCATCGGCCTGTTGCTGCCGGCGCTGATGGACGCCTGGGGGTCCGGCTCTCCCGGCAAGCGCCTGTTCAAGCAGCGCGTGGTGACGCGCAGCGGCCGAAGCCCCGGCCTGCTTCGCTCCGTGTGGCGGCACCTGATGAAGTTTCCGTTGAACCTGGCGCTGCCCGGTCTGTTTCACCACATCCAGCAAGCCATCTTCGGCGATCGCGCCATGCACAACTGGGCCGCCGGCACTTATGTGGTGTCCAGCCATGCCGATCCCCGGGCGGTGCAGGCCGCGCTGGGCCAGGCACGGTCGATCACCGGCGTCGGCAAGTTCCTGCTGTTCGCCGCGGGCGCGGCGGTGCTGGTGCTGGGTGGCTTCGTGCTGGCCGCGCTGACCTTGGGCAAGCAAGAGGCCGACAGCCCCCTGGCCGCCGACGTGCGCCGGCTGGATCTGGTGTCGGACCCGATCAGGATGCTGGCGGAAAATCATTACCGCAGTGCCGGCCGCTACGCCGCGACATTGCAGGAACTGGGCGTGACGCCTGAATCGTTGGCGGCCAATGGATTTTCGAATCTGGAACTGAATCCGGTGAACGGCGTGCTGCGCTTCACCATCGCCGGCTCGGCCAGCGCGCAGGGCGAACCCACCCTGGCCGGCAAGCATCTGGTCTATCTGCCCGAATTGCGTGCCGAACGCAAAGGCGGCGGTATCCGCCGGTGGCAGTGCGGCAGCGATGACATCGCCGCCACAGACCGGCCCTACAAGTGTCGCCACGCCGCTGCGCCCTGATCGCGCACGCATCGCTCCCCACGGACGCGCCAGCCGGCGCGTCGTCCCTGGAAATCCGCATGTCCAACCTGATCGAATCCATCCTGCTCGCTGACGACGGCGACGACCATCCGCAGATGCTCGCCCTGTGCGAACAGGCGGTGCGCGAACAGCCGAACGTCGCCCTGACGTGGGCGCTGCGCGCCCGCTGCCACGACAAACGCGGCGCGCCGGCGGCGCGTGACGCCGACCTGGCGCGCGCGCTGGCGCTGGACCCTCACTGCGCCGACGCCTTGCGCGTGCGCGCCACGGCAGCCTACGACGACGGCGACCACGAAGCGGCCTGGCACATCCTGCGCGACGCCCGCCAACGCGCGCCCTCGCATTTCGGCCTGCTGATGGCCGAGGCCTACGTGCTGATCAACGACGAACGGCTGCAGGACGCCATCGACTGCTGGACCCGCGCGATCCAGCAACGGCCGCAGGCCGGCGCCCCGCACTGCTACATCGCGTCCAACCTGGCCAATGCCGGTCGCCATACCGAGGCCGTGCCGTATTTCGAGCGCGCCGTCGCGCTCGCCCCCGGCAATGGCCGCTTCATGTATGACGCCGGCAATACCTACCGCCGCCTGGGCGACCTGGACAAGGCCATCGCCATGTTCGACCGATCGCGCGCGATCCTGGGCGAACAGAACGCCATCCAGCACAACCGCGCTTCCTGCCTGCAGGCCATGGGGCGCCACGCCGATGCCGTCGAGGAATGGACCAGCCTGCTGCGCCGCGAGCCCGACTGGGATTGGCCGCTGGAAGGCAAGGCCCGCTCGCTGCACCGGCTGGACCGAGCCGACGAGGCCAAGCCGTTGTGGCGACGTTTGGACGCGCTGTCGGACAACGGCTGGGAAGGCCGCAAGGAACAGGCCCGCGAATACGTGCGCAGCGGCGAGCCCGAACTGGCCGAACTGGCCCTGCGCGATCTGGACCCCCTGTCCAGCGGCGACGCCCAATTGCTGTTCGTGGCCGGCAACGCACAGCGCGACCAGCGCCAGTGGGAACAAGCGCTGGCCTATTACCTGCAAGGCTATGAACTGGCGCCGAAGAACGACTTCCTGCCGGGCAACGCGGCCGACATGCTCGTCCGCCTGGAACGCTACGGCGAAGCGCTGCCCTTGTCGGAAGTGGCCATCGCGCTGGATCCCGATTGGGTGAAATGGCGCCGTGTGCGCATCGACGCCTTGATCGGGCTGGAACGAGGTGCGGAAGCAGCAGCCGAGGCCGCGCGCGCCCAGCAACGCTGGCCCGACGACAGCATGCTGCAGGCAGACACTGTCAACGCCCTGATCGCCGCCCGCCGCCACGACGATGCACTGGCGGCCTGCGACCGCCTGGTCGCGATGGATCCGACATACCGCGACTGGGCGTTGTATTCGCGCGGCGAGATCTACGGCGCCATGTCGCGCCACGCGGAATCGGCAACCGCGTTCCGCCAGGCCGCGGCAGCCTATCAGCAGAACGGCAAGCCTCAGTACCAGCAACTGTCGCTGGACAATGCCCTGGCGGCGGAACAGGCCGCCAGCAAACCGCGTGGGTTGCTGGGGCGGCTGTTCGGACGCAAATAGGCAGAAGGGGAGATCGGGCCGTCCCCTCGCGAAGAAAATCGACGCGGCAATTGGGATACTGTTTCCCACTGCACAAACGCCTGCCTGCAGGAACTTCGGCGCAAGCTCTTGATCGGACTTACTGGTTTCTAGCGAGTCCCTGATCAAGGAGATCTGCATGCCGAGCAAAAAAGTCGCCGAAATCGTTGTCAACGCCCTGGAGGCCGCAGGCGTTCGCCATTGCTATGGCATTGTCGGAGACCCCCTGAACCACGTCACCGATGCCATTCACCGCAGCAAGATCCAGTGGGTGCATGTGCGCCACGAAGAAGCCGCCGCCTTCGCGGCGGGTGCCGAGTCCTATGTCAGCGGCAACCTGACCGCCTGCGCGGGATCCTGCGGGCCGGGCAGCCTGCATTTCATCAATGGCATCTACGAAGCCCAGCGCAATCGGGCGCCCATGGTGCTGATCGCCAGCCAGATCGTCACGTCGCAATTGGGCATGGACTTCCCCCAGGAAGTCGACTTCAAGTCGATCTACACCAATTGCTCCGTGTTCTGCGAACAGGTTCAATCTCCTGATCAAGCACGGCGTGTCGTCACGCAAGCCTGCCAGGCCGCGCTCAACCGCCGCGGTGTGGCCGTCGTGATCCTGCCGGCCGATATCAGCCAGGCCCAGGTCCAGGACGACTTGCCGTACTCGGTGCATTTCCCGCAACCCGTGCTGCGCCCCAACGATGCCGAATTGCAGCAGATCGCCCACCTGCTGGCCCGCGGCAAGAAGGTAGGCATCTACGCCGGCTCTGGCTGCCAAGGTGCGCATGATCTCCTGATCGCCCTGGCGGGCCGGCTCAATGCGCCGATCGCCCATACCTCGCGCGCCAAGGATTTCGTCGAATACGACAATCCGTTCAATATGGGCATGACCGGCATGATCGGCATCAAGTCCGGCTTTCACATGATGAAGGAATGCGACACCTTGCTGCTGCTGGGAGCAGACTTCGCGTGGGCACAGTTCTATCCCGACAAGGCCACGCTCATCCAGGTTGACCGCGATGGCAGCCATCTCGGCCGGCGCCATCCCATTGACCTGGGCGTCGTGGGCGACGTGATTCCCACGCTCGAAGCGCTGCTGTCGCTGCTCGAACAACGTGACGACTGCGGCTTTCTCGAGGAATGCCTGAAGATTCACCAGCAATCGGTGCAGACACTGGAAAAAGAAGAGCAGGCCGGCTCCAGCGACCTGATCCATCCGCAGCATCTGGTCAGCCTGCTCGACAGACATGCCAGCGACGACGCGCTGTTTACCGCGGATGGTGGATCAGCCATGGTCTGGACGCTGCGGCACATCCACACCAACGGCAAACGCCGCACGCTTTCCAGCCTGGTCCACGGCACCATGGCCAACGCCATGCCACAGGCGCTCGGCCTGAAAAAGGCCTATCCGGACCGCCAGGTCATCGCCATCTCCGGCGACGGCGGTTTGACCATGCTGCTGGGCGACCTGCTGACCGCCATCCAGGAAAAACTGCCGATCAAGATCGTGGTGCTGAACAATGCCTCGCTGAACTTCGTCGAGCTCGAGCAAAAAGTGGAAGGTCTGCTGGACAACTACACCGACCTGCTCAACCCCGATTTCGCCAGGCTTGCGGAAGTGATCGGGTTCTACGGTCGCAAAGTGACCGTCGCGGACGAGCTGGATGCCGCGGTCCAGGAATTCCTTGCGCATCCCGGCCCAGCGCTTCTGGATGTCCACACCAATCCCGCCGAATTGGTCATGCCGCCCAAGGTCGAATTCGCCCAGGTCGCCGACACGGCGCTTTACGCCGCCAAGGCGGTGCTCAGCGGTCGGATCAAGGACGTCGAGGCCCTGGTCGTGAACAACTTCCTGAAATAGCCCCTTGGCTTCACCCCCAGCGGTAGCCTTGCAGCAGCCCCAACAGACAACGCCGGGCCGCCGCTACCGCTTCATCCCGCAACGCATCGGCACGCCAGCCCATTTCAATGGCATAGCCCGGCATGGCGATGGGGCACGGCAACAGCCGCAGCCCCGTCCCTGCCGCCAGGCCGCGCGCCGCGTGGGCTGGCAAGGTCGCCAGCGCGTCGCTGCCCCGCAGCAGGAATGGCAAGGCCGCAAAATGCGTGGTCGCCGCCAGCACGCGGCGCGTCAGCCCCATGCCGTGCAGCACCTCGTCCACCACGCCGATGAAGCCCCCCGACGACACCAGCACGTGCGCACGCCGCGTGAACGCGTCGACGGACAACCCGGTCTCGTCCGGTGCCAGGCTGGCCGCGTCCACCAGACAGGCGTAGCCGCCCTGCCCCACCGTCACCCGTTGCAGGGCAGGCGCGATGAGTCCGCCGGACGCGATCACCAGGTCCACCTCGCGCGCCATCAGCATGTCGGCCGCCAGGCGGCTGTGCGTCTGCCGAAAGATCAGTCGCAACCCCGGCGCGGTTTGCGCCAGCGCCATGATCGCCTCGCGCCCCAGCGCAATCTCGAAATCATCCGACAGCCCCAGCGTCACCGAGCGTCCCGCAAGGCTCGCGGCGCCCGGCCTGGCCAGCGAGAGACTCTGGCGGCATTTGTCCAGCGCCTCACCGATGATCGGCCGCAGCTCGCGCGCCCGCAGGCTGGGCGACAGGCCCCGACCCGTGCGCACGAACAGGGGATCCGCATAAAGCATGCGCAGGCGCGCCAACGCGGCGCTCACAGCCGATTGCGTCACGCCCAGCCGCAACGCTGCGCGGCCTGCGCCGCCCTCGTCGTAGATCGCCTCGAACACCTTGAGCAGGTTCAGGTCGGTCGATTCGATATCAATTTGGCTCATATCATTTATCTTCGAGCAGGATTGATTGATTTTAGGCCCACCCCGACACTGGCGGCATTCACCCACCCCAAGGAATCCGCATGACCGCCCAGACCGTCGCCGCATTGCAGATCGGCGCCTCGCCCGAAGGCAAAGAGAAAACCCTGGAACAGATCCTGGCCTTCGAAGCCGAGATCACCGCGTCCGGCGCAGTACTGGTCGTCATGCCGGAAGCCTTGCTGGGCGGCTACCCCAAGGGCGAGATCTTCGGCACCCGCCTGGGCTATCGGCTACCCGAGGGCCGCGAGGCCTACGCCCGCTACTACCGGAACGCCATCGACGTGCCCGGCCCCGAAACCGACGCCTTGGCCGCCCTGTCACAACGCACCGGCGCCAGCCTGGTGATCGGCGTCATCGAGCGCGCCGGCAGCACGCTGTACTGCACCGCCCTGTATTTCGATCCGGCCACCGGCCTGGCCGCCAAGCACCGCAAGCTGATGCCCACCGGCACCGAACGCCTGATCTGGGGCCAGGGCGATGGCTCCACCCTGCCCGTGCTGGACACCGCCGCGGGCCGCATCGGCGGCGCCATCTGCTGGGAAAACCACATGCCGCTGCTGCGCACCGCCATGTATGCGAAAGGCTTGCAGATCTGGTGCGCCCCCACGGTCGACGAACGCGACATCTGGCAATGTTCCATGCGCCACATCGCCCACGAAGGCCGCTGCTTCGTCATCAGCGCCTGCCAGGTGCAGCCGTCACCCGCCGAGTTGGGGCTGGACGTGCCGGGCTGGGACCCCAAGCGCCCCCTCATCAACGGCGGTTCGCTCATCGTCGGCCCGCTGGGCGACGTGCTCGCCGGCCCCTTGCACGGCCAGACGGGCCTCTTGACCGCCCAGGTCGACGTCGACGAGCTGGTACGCGCCCGCTACGACTTCGACGTGGTCGGCCACTACGCGCGGCCCGACGTGTTCAGCCTCAGCGTCGACGAACGGCCTCGCCATACCGTCCAGTTCATCGTGTGATTTCCCCCGGGCGGGTGGCTACCGGGGCGAAAGCGCCCTCCCAAGTGGTATAGTCACGCCCGCCGGATACCGCCCGCGTCCGTAGGGCGCGCGATGTATCCCATTGCCACCCCGCCCAGGGGCCGCAATGCCCGAGTGGTGAAATTGGTAGACACAAGGGACTTGAACTAATTTGAGCCCTTTGGAGGAAACTCCAAAGGTGTAGCCCGTCAAACTCGGCGAATGCCCTGGACCTGTTCCGAGCCAACGCCGAGCCAAGCCCGGTTTGAAAGAACCGGGAAGGTGTAGAGAGCAGACGGCGGGCACCTAAGGCCGCAAGGCTATGGTGAAGGCGTGCTCCAGACCACGAACAGCGCTCACGCGCTGGCGGCGAAAGCCGAAGTGGTAAGAAAATCCCTCGGCCGCAAGGCCGTACCGGTTCGATTCCGGTCTCGGGCACCACCCCATTGAGGCGCCATTGCGCACATCGTCGTCCACACCCCCCTTCATCGTCCTGGACGCCTGCGTCCTCATGTCCGGCATCCTGCGGCGCCTGCTGCTGCGCCTGGCCGATGCCGGCGTGTTCGCCCCCGTCTGGACGGACCGCATCGGCGAGGAATGGCGCCGCAACGCCTCGCGCATCTGGGACATCCCGCCGGAGGTGCTGGATGAATTCTGGGCAGAGATGAACACGCGCTTTCCCGAGGCCAACGAGGCCGACACGCAGGTGTACGAAGCCTCGCTGCGCTACAGCGACCCCAAGGACTTCCACGTCATCGCCGCCGGATTGGCGCGGCGCGCGCGTTGCGGCCTGGCCAAGACGCCTGCCGTGCAGGTGCTGACCTGGAACCTGAAGGACTTCAATCGCTCGGAATTGCGCCGCCAGGGGCTGGACGTGTACAACCCGGATCGCATGCTGGCGCAGTGGTGGCAGGACGACGCCGGCCGCATGCGCGAGGCGATCGCGCAGATCCCGGCGGACTACATCGCGCTGGGACGCGAACCCGAACCGTTGGCCACGACCTTGCACCGCGAACGCCTGTACCGCCTGAAGAACCAGGTGGGGCGTGATCCGGAACTAAGCGCCCGCTGAGACGCCACGCAGCGCGCGCCGCCGCGCCGCGTCAATGGTCGTGATTGCTGGCCGCGAAACCGGCTGCATTCAGGATATCGATCACTTCCTGGATATGTTCCGGCCCGCGCGTCTGCAGCACGAAGTCCACTTCCACATTGCGCACCGGCAGCGACGTGAATGCGCGCTGGTGATGCACTTCGGTGATGTTGGCCTGCGCATCGGCGATCAGCTTGGTGGCATGCGCCAGTGCGCCCGGCAGGTCGCGTAGATCCACGCGGATGCGGGCCAGACGCCCCGCGCGCACCATGCCGCGTTCGATCAGTTCGCCCAGCATCAGGGGGTCGATGTTGCCGCCGGTCAGCACCAGGCCGATGCGCTTGCCCTTGAATTGTTCGCTGCCCGCTTCCTGCGCGCGCAGCAGGGCCGCCAGGCCCGCCGCACCGGCGCCTTCGACCACGGTCTTTTCAATTTCCAGCAGCACCACGATGGCGTGCTCGATGTCGGCCTCGCTGACCAGCTCGATGTGGTCGACCAGCTTGGCTACGATGGGCTGCGTCAGCGCGCCGGGCGACTTCACGGCGATGCCTTCGGCGATGGTGTATTGGCCCTGCGGCATGGACACGCCCTTGACCGCGGCATACATGGCCGGGAAGCGTTCGGTCTGCACGCCGATGATCTCGATGCCCGGCTTGAGCGCCTTGGCCGCGGTGGCGATGCCCGAGATCAAGCCGCCGCCGCCAATCGCGATGACCAGCGTGTCCAGTTGCGGCTGGTCTTCCAGCATCTCCAGGGCCACGGTGCCCTGCCCCGAAATGACGGCTTCGTCGTCATACGGATGGATCATGATCAGCCCGCGCTGCTGGGCCAGCTCGTAGCCATGCGCCTTGGCGTCATCGAAGGTATCGCCCGCCAGCACGACTTCGGCGCCAAAGCGGCGCGTGTTGGCGACCTTGACGGTGGGCGTGAAGCGCGGCATCACGATCACGGCGGGCACGCCCATGCGCTGCGCGTGGTAGGCCACGCCTTGCGCGTGGTTGCCGGCCGACACGGCGATGACGCCCGCGCGGCGTTCGTCTTCGGACAGCGTCAGCATGCGGTTCAGCGCGCCGCGCTCCTTGAAGCTGGCAGTGAACTGCAGGTTCTCGAATTTCAGCCAGATTTCCGCGCCGAAGATGTCGGACAGGGTCCGCGACAGCGTGAACGGGGTCTTGAGCACCTGGCCACGCAGGTTTTCGCGGGCGGTCTGGATGGAAGCGATATCGATCACGATGGAAAATCCCGTTTAGCGCACTGGCAGGAAATTGAACAGCAACAGGCCTTGCGCATAGTTGATGCCGATGCGCCGCGAGTTCTCGCCCAGCAGATTGGCGATCAGGTCGAGGCGGCCGATGATGGCGCCGAACTCGCGTTCGAAACTGAGGTTGGTGGCCGTCTGCGACATCTCGTTGGCCAGCAGCAAAGGCTCGCCCTGATTGTTGCGGCGCGATGCCAGCAGCCAGGCCGCCGCCTCGACGTTCCGTGCGGCATTGTAGACCCGCTGCCCATCCAGCGCGTCGGTGGCGTACAGCCGCGTCTTGCCGTTATGGGCGGCGATGATGGTGTCGGCCAGGCCGTAGATGAAGGCCCCGACCCGATCCCCGGAATAGTTGGGGTCCAACGATACCGCCAGGATCTGGATGTCGTGCAGGCCCGCCAGATCGGCCGGCGGGATGCGCACTTCGATGGCATGTTTGACCCGCGACACCGCGGTCGCGTGGTCCGGCGCCCCCGTCTTGCGCCATTCGCGCGGATTGCGGCGGTACAGCTTGTCCAGCAGGCTGTACAGGCTGGCCAGGTTGTCGCGCACTTCGAGCGTGACGGTACGGTTGAAATCGGTCTGGACCAGCTGGTCCGCCGACATGGTCTCGCCCTTGGGCGATCCCTGGCCTGGCCCGGGGCTGGACATGCAGCCCGCCAGCAGCAACGCGGCGCCCAGCAACGCGAGAGCCGTGCCCGCCAGGGGTGCTTGCCTTCGCATCATGCCCGATCCATCCCGATCCCCCTGTCTGGCGCCTTGCCGGCCTGTCGTCGGCGCCGGCGCTCGTCTCGTACGCGCAAGACTTTACCGTAAGGCGCGCGAAGATGGGAGATGCCGGAGATACCAAGACGAAAGAAGATGAATCAGCGCGGCGCCAGGCAATAAAAAACGGCGCCTTGCGGCGCCGTTCTCGACAAGCTTGCAGCAGGCCTTATTCGGCTTGCGGTTCCGCTTGCGGGGCAGCTTCGGGCGCAGCAGCGGGTTGCTGCTGCTCGATGCCGCCGATGGCCTTGATGGACAGGCGCAGACGGCCCTTGTCGTCGGCCTCGATGACCTTGACGCGGACTTGCTGGCCGACCTTCAGCACATCGTTGATGTTCGCGATGCGGTAGTTGGCGATTTCCGAGATGTGCAGCAGGCCGTCGCGGCCCGGCAGCACTTGCACGATGGCGCCGAAGTCCAGCAGACGCAGGACCGAGCCTTCGTAGATCTGGCCCACTTCGACGTCGGCGGTCAGCTCGACGATGCGGCGCTGGGCTTCTTTGGCCTGCGCTTCGTCGACGCTGGCGATCACGATCGTGCCGTCGTCGGAGATGTCGATCTGCGTGCCGGTTTCTTCGGTCAGCGCGCGGATGGTGGCGCCGCCCTTGCCGATCACGTCGCGGATCTTCTCGGGGTTGATCTTGATGGTCAGCATGCGCGGGGCGAAAGCCGACAGCTCGCCACGCGAACCGTCCAGCGCTTCCTTCATCTTGCCCAGGATGTGCAGGCGGCCTTCGCGGGCTTGCGCCAGCGCCACTTGCATGATTTCCTTGGTGATGCCCTGGATCTTGATGTCCATCTGCAGTGCGGTGACGCCGTTTTCGGTGCCCGCGACCTTGAAGTCCATGTCGCCCAAGTGATCTTCGTCACCCAGGATGTCCGTCAGCACGGCGAACTTGCCGCCGTCCAGGATCAGGCCCATGGCCACGCCGGCCACGTGATCCTTGACCGGCACGCCAGCGTCCATCATGGCCAGCGAGCCGCCGCAGACCGAAGCCATCGACGACGAGCCGTTGGACTCGGTGATTTCAGAGACGATGCGGATGGTGTACTGGAAGTCTTCCGGTGCCGGCAGCAGCGGAATCAGCGAGCGCTTGGCCAGACGGCCGTGGCCGATTTCGCGGCGCTTGGGCACACCGATGCGGCCGGTTTCGCCGGTGGCGAACGGAGGCATGTTGTAGTGCATCATGAAGCGGTCACGGTACTCGCCCATGAGCGCGTCGATGATCTGTTCGTCTTGCTTGGTGCCCAGCGTGGCCACGACCAGCGCCTGGGTTTCACCACGGGTGAACAGGGCGCTGCCGTGTGCGCGGGGCAGCACGCCCAGACGCACGCTGATCGGACGCACGGTGCGGGTGTCGCGACCGTCGATACGCGGTTCGCCGTTCAGGATCTGGCCGCGGACGATGGCCGATTCCAGCGAGAACAGGATGTTGTCGACCGTGACGGCGTCCGGAGCGGATTCGCCCTTTTCAGCGGCGGCGGCAGCCAGCTTGGCCGACACGTCGGCGTAGACTTCGCGCAGCTTGGTGGTGCGGGCCTGCTTTTCACGGACCTGATAGGCGGCGTTCAGGCCATCCTGGGCAGCCGCGGTGACAGCGGCGATCAGGGCTTCGTCCTTGGCGGGCGCTTGCCAGTCCCATTCCGGCTTGCCGGCGTCCTTCACGAGTTCGTGAATGGCGTTGATGACGGCTTGCATCTGCTCGTGGCCATAGACCACGCCGCCCAGCATGATTTCTTCGGACAGCTGTTGGGCTTCCGATTCCACCATCAGCACGGCGTTTTCGGTACCGGCGACCACCAGGTCCAGCTTCGAGGACTTCAACTGCGAGGCGGTCGGGTTGATGGCGTATTGGCCATCGATGTAACCCACGCGCGCGGCGCCGATCGGGCCGTTGAAGGGGATGCCGGAAATGGCCAGGGCGGCGGACGCGCCGATCATGGCGGCGATGTCGGGATCGATTTCAGGATTGACCGACAGCGTGTGGATGACCACCTGGACTTCGTTGTAGAAGTCTTCGGGGAACAGCGGACGCAGGGGACGGTCGATCAGGCGGGAGGTCAGCGTTTCCTTTTCGGACGGCTTGCCTTCGCGCTTGAAGAAACCACCGGGGATACGGCCCGCGGCGTAGGTCTTTTCGATGTAGTCGACGGTCAGCGGGAAGAACGTCTGGCCCGGCTTGGCCTTCTTGGAAGCCACGACAGTGGCCAGGACGACGGTGTCCTCGATCGACACCACAACGGCGCCGGAGGCCTGGCGAGCGATTTCGCCAGTTTCCAGGACGACCGTATGCTGGCCGTACTGGAACGATTTTGTCACTTTATTGAACATGACGATTATTCCTTACAAATGAAAAACCGTGGCCGTCGCGACATACGTCGCACCGACCACGGTTGCGTCATGGGGAGCCAGCCCCGTCGATCACTTGCGCAGACCGAGTTTTTCGATCAGTGCGCGGTACGAATCGGGATTGCGGCCCTTGAGATAGTCGAGCAGCTTGCGGCGACGGCTGACCATACGCAGCAGACCGCGGCGCGAGTGATGGTCCTTCATGTGTTCTTTGAAGTGACCGGTCAGTTCGTTGATACGGGCGGTGAGCAGAGCCACCTGAACTTCGGGGGAGCCGGTATCGCCTTGAGCGCGTTGGAACTGCGCAACGATATCGGATTTCTTGATGTCAGCTACAGACATTGATGACCTCTTCGGACATGCGACAGGGCCGAGGCGCCCTGACGTGGTTGGAAAAAATTCGCGGCTGGCCAAGCTTTTGATTGCGTTCTCACTGCAGCTTGCCGGCGCAAAGCATCGTGCACACGCCCCTTGCAAAACTGCCACGCAAAGTCTATGCACGCGATAAAGCTCGATGATTATAGCTGATTCGCTAGAATTACCCCAGTGGCGGCGCAAGGCCTCCTGTCCAGCGACCGCGCCCCGCCCCTGCCGGCGGCAAGAGGAGCAACATTATGTCAAAACGTTACAGCTTTGCCCGCATCACCCTGGCCGCTGCCGCCCTGGCCAGCCTGGCTGCCTGCGCCAATCTTGCCCAGGTCGCCCCCGGCACCCCCCTGGCCGACGTGCAGGCCCAATTCGGCACCCCCAATTTCGAATGCCCGCAGGCCGGCGGCGGGCGCCGCGTCATCTGGACGCAACAGCCCATGGGACAGTACGCCTGGGGCGCCAACGTCGGCACCGACGGCCGGGTCGACCGCGTCCTGCCGCTCCTGACCGACGCCCACTTCAAGGTGCTGGAACAGGGCCAATGGGGGCCGGACCGTGTCCGCTGCGAATTCGGCCCGCCCGCGCGCATCGAAGAAGCCGGCCTGGGCGAAAAACGCGAAGTCGTCTGGTCCTACCGCTACAAGGAAAACGGCGTCTGGAATTCGCTGATGTATGTGTACATGGGCCGCGATGGCACTTCCATGACGCACTTCCATCCGGGCCCGGACCCGATGTACGACGATGACCGCTTCATGTGGCGTTGATCCATCATTGAAGCCACCCCATGAAAAACCCGCCTCGCGGCGGGTTTTTCATTCGTGCCGGCGTCCGGATCAGGACGACTGGCTGCGGCGTTCCTGCTGCAGGCGGCGCGCGCGATTCCAGCGCCAGGCCCAGATGACCCAGCCCGAAAAACCATACAGCACGAACAGGCCGAACAGCACCACCGGGGGATCGCTGGACACGAACACGAACACCGCCACCACCAGCAAGATGCCCCAGAACGGCACGCTACGGCCCAGCGCAAAGCTCTTGCCGCTGAAGAACGGCGCGTTCGACACCATGGTGATGCCTGCGTACATGGTCAGCGTGAATGCTACCCAGGCCATGACGCTGTCATGGATGGGCAGTTTGTTGTCCACGGCCAGCCAGACGAAGCCGGCGACCAGCGCCGCCGCCGCCGGGCTGGGCAGCCCCTGGAAGTAGCGCTTGTCGACCACGGCGATATTGGTATTGAAGCGGGCCAGGCGCAGCGCGGCGCCCGCCACGTACACGAATGCGGCCAGCCAGCCCCAGCGGCCCAGATCGTTCAGGATCCACTCGTACATGACCAGCGCTGGCGCCACGCCGAACGACGTCATGTCCGACAGCGAGTCGTATTGTTCGCCGAATGCGGACTGCGTATTGGTCAGGCGAGCCACCCGGCCGTCCATGCCGTCCAGCACCATGGCCACGAAAATGGCGATGGCGGCGACCTCGAAGCGGTTGTTCATGGCCTGCACCACGGCATAGAACCCCGCGAACAAGGCCGCGGTGGTAAATGCGTTGGGCAGCAGGTAAATGCTTCGGTGGCGGTTCTCGGAATCGCGCATGGAAAAATTGGGCATAGTCTCAATTACTTACGACAGACACTGAAAGGTTAACTCATCTGGCCGACAAGCGGGCCGCAGCAAGGGCCATGCCTGGCTCGACAAGCCCCCCAAACCCCGAAAATAAAAGCGGCATGCCCTCGCAGGCATGCCGCTTCGACCCGTGGGCGCGGGGCCAGGCCCCGCGCTTTTGCCAGGATCAGTTCTTGGACTTGTCCACCAGCTTGTTGGCGGCGATCCAGGGCATCATGGCGCGCAGCTTGCCACCCACTTGCTCGATCTGCGATTCCGCGTTGATGCGGCGGCGCGAGGTCAGCGTCGGGGCGCCGGCGGCGTTTTCCAGGATGAAGCGCTTGGCGTATTCGCCGTTCTGGATGTCCGTCAGGCACTGGCGCATGGCCTTGCGGGTTTCGTCGGTGACGATCTTCGGGCCCGTTTCGTACTCGCCGAATTCGGCGTTGTTCGAAATCGAGTAGTTCATGTTGGCGATGCCGCCTTCGTAGATCAGGTCGACGATCAGCTTCAGTTCGTGCAGGCACTCGAAGTACGCCATTTCGGGCGCGTAGCCGGCGTCCACCAGCGTGTCGAAACCGGCCTTGATCAGTTCGACGGTACCGCCGCACAGCACGGCCTGTTCGCCGAACAGGTCGGTTTCGGTTTCTTCGCGGAAGTTGGTTTCGATGATGCCGGCACGGCCGCCGCCGTTGGCGCTGGCGTACGACAGGGCGACGTCACGGGCAGCGCCCGACTTGTCCTGGTACACGGCCACCAGGTGGGGCACGCCGCCACCCTGCTTGTACGTGTTGCGCACCGTGTGGCCAGGGGCCTTCGGGGCGATCATGATGACGTCGATGTCTTCGCGCGGCACGACCTGGCCGTAGTGCACGTTGAAGCCGTGGGCGAAAGCCAGCGCGGCGCCCGCCTTGATGTTGGCGTGCACTTCCTTGTTGTAGACCGAAGCGATGTTCTCGTCGGGCAGCAGCATCATGACGATGTCGGCCGTCTTGACGGCGTCAGCCACTTCCTTGACTTCCAGGCCGGCGTTGGCGGCCTTGTTCCACGAGGCGCCGCCCTTGCGCAGGCCGACGATGACCTTCACGCCCGATTCATGCAGGTTCTGCGCGTGCGCGTGACCTTGCGAACCGTAGCCGATGATGGCAACGGTCTTGCCTTTGATGAGGGAGAGATCGCAGTCTTTGTCGTAGAAAACTTTCATGTTGTGCTCCAGATTCCAGTATTTGGATATTCGATGGGTTCAGATGTAGGGTGCGGCTTGGCCTGGCAGGCCGGTCAAATCTTCAAGATCCGTTCACCGCGGCCGATGCCGGACACGCCGGTGCGTACGGTTTCGAGGATGGCACTGCGGTCCAGGGCTTCCAGGAAGGCCTGTACTTTTTCCTGCACCCCGGTCAATTCGATGGTGTAGGACTTGTCGGTCACGTCGATGATGCGGCCGCGGAAGATATCGGCCATGCGCTTCATCTCTTCGCGTTCCTTGCCGACCGCGCGCACCTTCACGAGCATCAGCTCGCGCTCGATGTGGGCGCCCTCGGTCAGGTCCACGACCTTGACCACGTCAACCAGGCGGTTCAAATGCTTGGTGATCTGCTCGATGACTTCATCCGAGCCGGTCGTGACGATGGTCATGCGCGACAGCGTGGCGTCTTCGGTCGGCGCCACGGTCAGGGTCTCGATGTTGTAGCCCCGCGCCGAGAACAGGCCCACCACGCGCGACAGCGCGCCGGGTTCGTTCTCGAGGAGGACGGAAATCACGTGCTTCATGGGGGCCTCCTTACAGGTCTTCAGAGCCAAGCAGCATTTCGGTCAGCCCGCGGCCGGCCTTGACCATCGGCCACACGTTCTCGGTGCGGTCGGTGATGAAGTCCAGGAAGACCAGGCGGTCCTTGTGCTTCTTGAAGGCTTCGCGCAGCGCCGGCTCGACATCCGCCGGGCGTTCGATGCGCAGACCCACGTGGCCATAGGCCTCGGCGACCTTGACGAAGTCAGGCAGCGAATCCATGTACGACTCGGAATAGCGCGAGCCGTAGTCGATCTGCTGCCACTGCCGGACCATGCCCAGGAAGCGGTTGTTCAGGCAGACGATCTTGGGCGTCAGGCGGTACTGGGCGCAGGTCGACAGTTCCTGGATGTTCATCTGGATCGACGCTTCGCCGGTGATGACGGCAATGTCATGCCCCGGATTGGCCATCTGCACGCCCATGGCGTACGGCAGGCCCACGCCCATCGTGCCCAGGCCGCCGGAGTTGATCCAGCGGCGCGGCTTGTCGAACTTGTAGTACTGCGCCGCCCACATCTGGTGCTGGCCCACGTCGGACGTGACGAAGGCGTCGCCGCCGGTCACTTCCCAGAGCTTTTCCACCACGTACTGCGGCTTGATGACTTCGTCCGAGTTGGCGAACTTCAGGCATTCCTTGCCGCGCCAGGTCTCGACCTGCTCCCACCACTTGGTGATGGACGCCGGCTTGTGTTCGGCGGCGGCGACCTCGTACTGGGCGCTCAGGTCGGCCAGCACATCCTTGACGTTGCCGACGATCGGGACGTCCACGCGCACGCGCTTGGAGATCGACGACGGGTCGATATCGATATGGATGATCTTGCGGGCGTTCTGCGCAAAGTGCTTGGGGTTGCCGATCACGCGGTCGTCGAAGCGCGCGCCGATGGCCAGCAGCACGTCGCAGTGCTGCATCGCCATGTTGGCCTCGTACGTGCCGTGCATGCCGGGCATGCCCACGAACTGGCCGCTGCTGGCCGGGTAGCCGCCCAGGCCCATCAGGGTGCTGGTGCAGGGTGCGCCCAGTTGCGACACGAGCTTGTTGAGCTCGGGTGCGGCGTTCGACAGGATGACCCCGCCACCGGTGTAGATCATCGGCCGCTCGGCGGCCAGCAGCATCTGCACGGCCTTCTTGATCTGCCCCTGGTGGCCCTTGTTGACGGGCGCATAGGAACGCATCGAGATCTCGCCCTTGGGCGGGGTGTACTTGCACTGCGCGACGGTGATGTCCTTGGGGATATCCACCAGCACCGGGCCGGGACGGCCGGTGCGCGCGATGTAGAACGCGCGCCGCATGGTTTCGGCCAGGTCCTTGACGTCACGCACCAGGAAGTTGTGCTTGACGCAGGGACGCGTGATGCCGACGGTGTCGCATTCCTGGAAGGCGTCCTCGCCGATGGCCGCAGTGGGCACTTGCCCGCTGATGACGACCATGGGGATGGAATCCATATAGGCGGTGGCGATGCCGGTGACGGCATTGGTCACGCCCGGTCCGCTGGTCACCAGGCAGACGCCGACCTTTTGCGACGAGCGCGAATAGGCATCGGCGGCGTGCACGGCGGCTTGCTCGTGACGAACCAGGATATGCTGAAATTTGTCTTGCTTGAAGATCGCGTCGTAGATGTAAAGCACCGCGCCGCCGGGGTAGCCGAAAACGTGTTCCACGCCTTCATCGGCCAGGCAGCGCACGACGATATCGGCGCCATTCAGTTCCATGTTGTATTTCCTTTCAGTACCGGCCCTGCAACCCTGACTGCTGCCCGCCCGGATACGGCGGCAACGGAACCCATACCGGCTACGACAACATGATCCGGCGCTTAGCGGCTCACGGAGCCACGCCACCCGGACACCTTGCCGACCCGGCACACGCTCGACAGAACGCAGTGCAAACGCCCCTGGGGGACGCTGGAGGTCGAAATGGAAGCCTTGGCAACACACGCTTGTGGCGCGGCCAACGGCAGGTGTAACTGCTGCAGGATGGCTGGGAGGTGACCCTGGCCATCCGCCTCAACGCACCGGTTTCGGATAGGCAGACCGGCGCAAGTGGAGCAATTTACCGCGTTGCGGCAAAGGTAGCAAATCGAGGGTTTTCGAACCGTTGCGAGAAGGTTGCAGGGATGTCGTTTGGTCCGGATTCGTAAAGGTTGCGGGAAACTCCGTAACCATCTGACCCCAAAATGGACGACCCCCACGCCGCGCACGCTTCGCGTGCCTGCTGCCCCCAAAAGGGGGCTCTTTTCCCTTGGGGCGGCCCGGCGGGAAAAGCACTGCCGCTGATGCGGATCTATATACTTGTTTGGTCTTTCGCAATCGAACACGCGTCCCATGGATCTGCGCATTGCCAGCATTCGCCGTTTCCTCTACAGCCACTACTTCTTCGGCGGAGTGCGGCAGGGGGTGGGCATGCTGTTGCCGGTGCTGGTGCTGGGCGGGTTGTTCGGCCACTACACCACGGGCCTGGTCGCCACGTTCGGCGCGCAGTGCCTGGCCATCATCGACCAGCCCGGCGGCCCGCAGCGGCATCGCACCAACGAAATGCTGGGCGGCGCGGCGCTGGGCACGGTGACCGTCATCATCACCGGCCTGGCCTCGACCCACCCCGTGCTGATCTGGCTGGTGGTCATTGCGCAGTGTTTTATCTATTCCATGTTCACCGTGTTCGGCAAGCGCGGCGGCCTGATCGGCTTTGCCGGCCTGCTGCTGATGACGCTGACCATGCACTCGCCGCTCGAACCGCACGAGGTCCTGGCGCATGCCGCTGCCACGCTGGGCGGGGCGCTGTTCTACGTCGTCTTCAGCCTGGGATTCTCGCGCCTGTTCTGGCTGCGCGAGGAACAGCAGGCCATGTCGGTGGCGCTGTTCGCCACGGCCGACTACGTCGCCGCGCGCGCCGCTTTCTATGACGAAACGGCCGACCTGGACGACTCCTATCGCAACCTGATCCAGCGCCAGTCGGTCATGACTGAAAAGCACCAGGCCGCGCGCGACATGGTGCTGCGCGCCCTGCCCCGCGGCAAGGGCATGGGCGACCGCCAGCGCGTGATGATCTGGAACATGTTCGTGGACATGCTGCAATTGCTGGACACGCTGGTGGCCACGCACACCGACTATGCCGCGCTGCGCCGCGCGCTGGCCGGCAACGATTGCCTGATGTTCATGCGCGACGCGCTGGTGAAGATGTCGCTGGAACTGAACCGCATTGCGCTGGACGTGTCGCGCGGACGCAAGGTGCAATACCGCAGCAGCGCCAAGGCCGAGCTGCGCGCCATCGAATACGAAATCGAACAGCTCAAGCAGCAGGGCCTGGGCGAGCGCGACCCGGAAATGCTGGCGCTGATCGTGCAGGTGTTGCGACGCCTGCGCAATTCCGCCCGCATCGTCGACCGCCTGGCCGACCACACCGCGGCCTCGCCGCACGCCAAGCCCACCGATGTGCTGCGCATCAACAAGTCGCTGACCCGCTTCATCTCGCGCCAGGAATTCCGCTTCGGGCTGCTGACCAGCAACCTGCGGCTGGACTCGCCGCACTTTCGCTATGCGCTGCGCGTCACGGCGGCTGCCGCCATCGCCATGACGCTGGCCAGCCGCTGGCTGTCGCCTGCGTTCTCGGCGCACAACTACTGGATCATGCTGACCATCGTCATCATCATGAAGCCGGGCTTTGCGCTGACCCGCCAGCGCAACGGCTGGCGCCTGATGGGCACGTTGATCGGCTGCATCTGCGCCCTGCTGCTGTTCAACGTGACCGACCGGGCCGAACTGCTGTTCGCCGTGCTGCTGGCCGCCTGCATCATGGGCAACAGCCTGGTGCAGCTGAACTACATGGCCAGCGCCATCTTCAATACGCTCTTCGTGGTGCTGGTGTTTCACTTCGTCTCGCCGGGCACGGTATCCATGGCGGTGATCGGCGAACGCGCCATCGACACGCTGCTGGGCTGCACACTGGCGCTGGTGTGCAGCTACATCCTGCCCTGGTGGGAAGCGCGCTACCTCAAGCCGCTGGCCGCGGCCGCCACCCGCGCCAACCGCGCATACCTGATGGCCGGCCTGCGCTACGTCGAAGCCATGCAGGCCCACGGCGCGCCGGTCGGGGCCAGCGCCGACGAGATTCCCGCGGTGACCGACGCCGACCTGGCCTGGCGGCTGGCGCGCAAGAACGTGCATATCGCATTCAGCAATTTCGCCGAAGCCTTCTACCGCATGATGAGCGAGCCGAAATCGCACCAGGTCAGCGTGCCCGAGCTGAACAACCTGCTGATCCAGAACCACGTGCTGGCCTCGCAGATCACCGCGGCCATCCCGATCCTGGCGGCCCTGCCCGCCACGCCCGAAGCCGTGCAGCAGGCGCTGACCGGCATGGTCGACCTGCTGGACGAAAATCGAGCCCAGCCGCCGGCCAACCTGCCTACCCAGTTCGACACCGCAGGCGAACAGGCGGCGCTGGTGTATCCGGTCAAGCAGATGTTGAAGGCGGCGCACATGATCCGCCAGGAACTGCAGGCCCTGGCCGACCCGCAGCATGCGCCGCCGGTGGCGGCGCCGGCCTGAGGCCAGGAAACCCCCACCCATAAAAAACGCCGGCCCCCGCAAGAGGCCGGCGTTTCTGCTTGGGCTCGCGCCGCTCAGACCTTGCGGCGGAACACCAGTTTGTCTTCAGTGGACGCCGAGGCATCGAACTTGTAGCCTTCCAGGTCGAAGCCGTGCAGGCCTTCGGGCTTGGCAACCTTGTGCTGGATCGCGTAGCGCGCCATCAGGCCGCGTGCCCGCTTGGCATGGAAGCTGATGATCTTCCAGGCGCCGTTCTTCCAGTCCTGGAACACGCACTGCACCACCCGCGCCTTGAGCGCCTTCAGGTCGACCGACTTGAAGTATTCCTCGGACGCCAGGTTGACGATCACCGGGGCCTTCTGGCCGGCCTGGCGCTCGTTCAGGTAGTCGGCGATGCCGCTGCCCCAGTACTCGTACAGGTTCTTGCCCTTGGGCGTTTCCAGCCGCGTACCCATTTCCAGGCGGTACGGCTGCATCAGGTCCAGCGGACGCAGCACGCCGTACAGGCCGCTCAGGATGGCCACGTGCTCTTGCGCCCAGTCCAGCTGCTTGGCCGACAAGGTCGAGGCATCCAGCCCTTCGTAGACATCGCCATTGAAGGCCAGCACGGCCTGGCGCGAGTTGGCCTGCGTGAACGTGCGCTTCCAGTGCGCATAGCGCTGCACGTTCAGTTCGGACAGGGCCGGACTCAGGCTCATCAGCTCGGAAATATCTTCGGCGCTCTTGGTCTTGAGGACCTTGATCAGGCCGGCGGCCTGGTCCACGAACAACGGCTGGGTATGGGTCTCGACGTGCACGGGCGAGTCATAGTCCAGCTTCTTGGCGGGGGAAAGCAAAAACAGCATTCGGGTTCCTTTATCAGCACGCCGTCCAGCCGCCATCGACGGAAACGGTCGTACCAGTGATTTGCGCGGCGGCGTCGGACGCCAGGAAAACGGCCGTACCGCCCAATTGCTCGGGCGTGACGAACTGCAGCGACGGCTGCTTTTCGCTGAGCAGTTCTCGGGCGGCGGTTTCCTGGTCGACGCCGTTCTTTTCGGCCAGCGCCGAAATCTGCTTTTCAACCAGGGGCGTGCGCACCCAGCCCGGGCAGATGGCGTTGGCGGTGATGCCCTGGCCGGCAGTTTCCAGGGCCGTCACCTTGGTGAAACCCACCACGCCGTGCTTGGCGGCCACGTACGCCGACTTGTTGGCCGAGGCCACCAGGCCATGCGCCGACGCGATGTTGATGATGCGGCCGAAGCCTTGCTTTTTCATGTGCGGCAGCGCGGCGGCGGTGCCGTGGAACACGGCCGACAGGTTCAGCGCCAGGATCGCGTCCCACTTGTCGGCGGGAAAATCCTCGATCAGTGCGGTGTGCTGGATGCCGGCATTGTTCACCAGGATGTCGATGCGGCCAGCCTGGCGCACGGCGTTGTCGATCAGGCCGCGCACGGCGTCGCCCTTGGACAGGTCGGCGCCGTCGTACCACACCTTGACGCCATGCCGGGCCGCCAGGTCGGCGCGCAGCTTGTCGATCTCGGCGGCGTCGCCGAAGCCGTTCAGGACGATATCGGCGCCCTGCTGGGCCAGGGCCGTGGCGATACCCAGGCCGATCCCGCTGGTGGAACCGGTGACGACTGCGACTTTTCCTTTGAGCATAGATATTCTCCTGTGGCGGGGCGCGGAATGCGGGCGTCGGCCGAAACGCGCCGGCCGGCGCCGCGGGCGAAACACGGGCTGAAAAAACAGCGTCAAGTGTAGCTGCCCGGCAAGGCGCCAATCATGCCATGCCCCCACGGGCGGCGGGGTCAAGCAGAGGGCTTGCCGGACCTGGAATCAGACCGTTGCACGTCCAGCTCGGCCGGCGGCCGATCAGTCCCGGCCGACAGCCGGTCGGCGTTGGCGGATGGTGCGCCGGGTTCGGAAGCTGGCGCAGGCTCGGCCACCGGCAGATCGGCCATGCCCCCCAACCGTTCTGGCAGCCGTTCGAGCAGCTTGATCAGGATAGGCACCACGCCCATCGATATCGCCACCACCACGGCCAGCACGTCGCGCTGGTCCAGGTCCATCAGATGGTTGCTCCAGGCCTCGTTGAAGATCGCGAAACTGAATTCACCGCCCTGCGCCAGCACCATGGCAAACAGCAGGCGGTGGTAGCGCGGCAAGCCCAGGAAGCGAGCGAAGCCGTACAACACGCCCGCCTTGACCAGCAGCAGCGCCGTCACGCCCGCCAGGATGAAGGCCCAGTGGTCCGCCACGACGTGCAGGTTCACCGACATGCCGATCGCCACGAAGAAGAGCCCCAGCAGCAGGCCCTTGAACGGATCGATGGCCCGTTCCAGTTCATCGCGGTAGCGCGATTCGGCCATCAGGACGCCGACCAGGAATCCGCCCAGGCCCGCCGACAGCCCCGCATAGTTGAACAGCTGGGCCGTGCCGATCACCATCAGCAGCGCCGCCGCCGTGAACAGTTCGTTCACCTGGGCCTTGGCGGCCCAGCCCAACAGGCGCAGCCGATAGGCCACGGCCACCACCGCCACCGCGATCAGCGCTTCCTTGAAGGAAGGCTCGGATGCGCTGCCCGCCCCCAGCAGGCCGGCCGCGACCAGCATGGGAATTGCCGCCATATCCTGGAACAACAACACGCCAAGCGCCGACCGGCCCATCGGCGTGCGCGTCAGGCCACGCTCGTCCAGCAAGCGCAGGGCCACGGCGGTCGACGACAAGGCCAGCGACAGTCCGCAGAGCACCGCGGCCTGCCACGCCATGCCCGCCAGGTGGCGCAGCGCCGCGCCGAATACCAGCCCCAGCAGCAGGCCGCACACCAGCATCTGCAGCGATCCCAGCGCGAAGACCTCGCGGCGCATGGCCCATAGCCGCTTGGGCGCCAGTTCCAGACCGATGATGAACAGCATCATCACCACGCCCCACTGCGACACATTGACCATGTCGCTCACGTCGGTCACCAGCTTCAGGCACGACGGCCCCACCAGCACCCCGGCCAGCAGATAGCCTGGGATGGCGCCCAGTCCCAGCCGCTGGGTCAAGGGAACGCACAGGACAGCGGCGAGCAACAAGATGAGGATCAGGTTCATCGGGGCCAGGCGACGGGGACGAGACAGTCCGATTCTGCGCAAAGAATACCCGCCGCGAAAGCCGATGAAACCCCCTGTAGCCGACGAAACCGAGGGGCTTTACACAAATTATTTTTTTGCTGTAGAATTGCGGGCTTCGCTGCTCCGACAACGCAGATTCTTCCGACCAGGGATCTGATTGTGAAAGGAAAAGCGCCGGTGGTCTCACCCCCATCTGCGCAAGACCAGACGCCGTTACGGAATCCAGCCACGGAGAGGTGGCAGAGTGGTCGAATGTACCTGACTCGAAATCAGGCGTACGGTATCCCCGTACCGTGGGTTCGAATCCCACCCTCTCCGCCAGTATTCCAAAAAGGCCAATCCCTCGGGATTGGCCTTTTTCTTTCTCAGCCCAACGCCCGCAGGCGCTGGACAGACTCAGTACGCGGCGATTCGCAGCGCGTGGCCCGACGGATGGTCGGTCGTCCCCGTGGATGCCAGGGCCTGCCGACCCGCCACCTGACTGCCGTCCGGCAGCTTGAACGCGCTGACCGCCCGGGTGAGTTCCGCAGCCTGGTCCTGCATCGAACCCGCCGCCGCAGCAGCCTCTTCCACCAGCGCCGCGTTCTGTTGCGTCACCTCGTCCATTTGCGATACGGCGCGGTTGACCTGCTCGATGCCGTCGGCCTGCTCGGCTGACGCCGCGGCGATCTCGCCCATGATGTCGGTCACACGCTGCACCGAACTGACGATTTCCTGCATCGTCGCGCCCGCGCGCTCCGCGCTGCCCGAGCCCTGGCGGATCTTCGAAACCGTGTCCTCGATCAGGACCTTGATTTCCTTGGCTGCCTGCGCGCTGCGCTGCGCCAGGGTGCGCACCTCGGCCGCGACCACGGCGAAGCCCTTGCCTTGCTCGCCGGCCCGCGCCGCTTCCACGGCGGCGTTCAAGGCCAGGATGTTGGTCTGGAAGGCAATGCCATCGATCACGGACACGATATCGGCGATCTTGACCGAGCTGGCCGAAATCGCGCTCATCGTGCTGACCACTTCGGATACGGTGGCGCCGCCCCGGGATGCGGTGTCCGAAGCCGCCGCGGCAAGCTGGTTCGCCTGTTTGGCGCTATCGGCATTCTGCTTGACGGTGGAAGACAGCTCTTCCATGGACGCGGCGGTCTCTTCCAACGATGCGGCCTGCTGCTCGGTACGGGACGACAGATCGGTATTGCCGGCCGCGATCTCGCCCGACGCGGACGCAATGCTGTCCACGCCCGTGCGGATTCTGGCGACGGTGCCAACCAGGGTGGCGTTCATGGATTGCAGCGCCTGCATCAATTGGCCGATCTCGTCGCGGGAGGTCACGCTGATGGCGCTGGTCAGATCGTTGGCGGCCACGGTGCGCGCCACGCGCACGGCCTGCGACAGCGGCCGGGTGATGCCGCGCGTCAACAGCACGGCCAGCAGCAGGCCGCTGACGACTGCGATGGAACCGATGGCGATCATCCAGAAATTGGCCGCGCCATAGGCCTTCTCGATTTCGGCGCCTTGCGCTTCGATATCGGCACGCTGCAGATTGGACAACTTCGTGATCTGGTCGATGAACTGGCGCGTGGCCG
This sequence comes from Achromobacter sp. 1014246743, assembly GCF_059760725.1. Taxonomy (NCBI): domain Bacteria; kingdom Pseudomonadati; phylum Pseudomonadota; class Betaproteobacteria; order Burkholderiales; family Alcaligenaceae; genus Achromobacter; species Achromobacter sp. 1014246743. Next base: position 180,905 of record NZ_JCBANA010000001.1, on the reverse strand, counting down.
GCAGGAATTCCTGCGTGAATATCTTGTTGGCGGCCTCTACATTGCCTTCCTGCTTGGCCTTGAAGATACCATCGCGCGTACGCAGATATTCCGCTCGCGACTTGCCGATGCCTTCCCAGAGCTGCCGCTCTTCGGGGCTTTCGATCATCGGCTCGATCTTTTGCTGCAACGCCGAAGAATTTCGCGTGGACGTGGCGGCTTCTTCCGTAAAGAAGCCGGCCAGGCTGGCATCCGCACTCTTGGCGATTGCGGTGGTGCGTGTGACGCCGGTCTGGATATTGCGGGCCCAGTCGCTGATCAGGCGCTCTTTGATCAGGGACCGCTGCGTCACGGTCTCGACCGATGCATTGATATTGGCCAGGCTGACCAGTCCCACGATGCACATCGTGATGATCATGGCCAGCAAGATGGCAAATCCACCCGCCAGGCGGGTTCCAAGCTTCAAGTTGTTCATACTGCCTCCAGCTACCACCCGGGCAGGATTGAAGGCGTGTTCCGGCGGTTGTAGTGACCTCGCATGAAACTGCGCTGCCAATGTCGACCAGATGCCCGCAAGCCCTGGATGGTCCGCCCCTAAATATTAGTCATCATGCATCAAGGAAAATGCCGCCGGAGAGTTCGAATTCGAGGGTTCTCGCGAGGGTCCCGATGATGCTAGCAGTCCGGAATTCGCCGACATCCGGCGAAATGCAGACCTATTTGACGGAAGTTCCCCTGTTTGACTCGCCCGCCCCGGCTGGCGAGCGTCTATCTTGCCTCCGCCGGTATCCCTGCGCGTTGACGACGCGCAAAAAAGGCGGCCTGACAGGCCGCCTCGCTGATCGACGCCGCGCTCCCCTCAACCTTCGGCGACGATCTTCGCGTCCTGGATGGTCTTGGCGTATTTACGCTGCTCGTCGCGCATGAAATCGGCAAAGCGCTGCACGCTGCCGCCGCCGTCCTCGGCCCCCACCTGCGCCAGTTTCTCTTGCACGTCGGCCATGGCCAGCACCCGGTCGATGTCCTGGTTCATCCGCTGGACCATGGAGGCGGGCATCCTGGCCGGGCCGACCATGCCGAACCAGATGCTGGCCTCGAACCCGGGATAGCCTTGCTCGGCCACCGTGGGCACGTTGGCCTGGCTCCTGGAGCGCTGCTGCAAGGTCTGCGCCAGCGCAATCACTTTGCCCGACTGGATCAGCGGCGTGGCGGTCGTCATGCCTTCGAAGCAATACTGCACATGGCCGCCCATCAGGTCGTTCATCAGCGGCGCCGACCCCTTGTAGGGCACGTGCAGCACGTCGATATTGGCCCGGGCCTTGAAGATTTCCAGCGCCAGGTGCTGGGCCGAGCCGCTGCCCGCGGATCCGAAGATGATCTTGCCCGGCTGGGCGCGGCACAGCGCCACCAGGTCTGGCAGGGTCTTGGCGGGCTGGTCCGCGCCGCCGATCAGCAGCGTGGGCGTCTTGCCGACCAATGCAATGGGCGAGAAATCCCGCTCGGCCGAATAGCCCAGCTTGGGCTGCAGGCCCGGCGCGATGCCGTGGCTGTTCACGTGGGCCATCAGCAACGTGTTGCCGTCGCCCTGCTGGCGCGCCACCTGCTCGGCCGCGATGATGCCGGCCGCGCCCGCGCGGTTTTCGACGATCACCGGAATGCCCCACATCACGCCCAGTTTCTGGCCCAGCAGCCGAGCCAGCACGTCCGTGCCGCCGCCTGCCGGAAACCCCACCACGATCTTGACCGGGCCGGGTGGCAAGTCCTGCGCCCGGGCCGACGGCAGGACGAGCGCCGCCCCCAGCGCCGCGGCGCCGGTAATGAAATGCCTGCGTTGCATGCTTGTCTCCTCGCGCGCCGGGTTCATGCCCGGCGACTGTTTAAGTAAGCCTTGCTGGCTGTCCGCCAGGCCGGCCGCGATGCGGCCTGCCTGGCGGGCGGCTTGTCCTGCCGAGTGATTCAGACCACGGGCGCCGCCAGGCGCTGCGCCAACTGCGCCGCCTGCGCCTCGGTGAGCTCCACCAGCGGCGGACGGACCGTCGCCCACACCGGGTCGTTGCGCCGCTGCGCGATGGCGGCTTTCATGGCCGGAATCATCGGATACGACTGGAAGATGGCACGGGTTTCGTTCAACGCGCGCTGCCGGTCTTCGGCGCCCGCTTCTTGCCACGAACGGTACAGCGCCACGATGGGGCCGGCGTTGACGTTACCCGTGGCCGTGATGCAGCCTGCGCCGCCGGCCCGCATCGTCTCCAGCAGCACGGTTTCGGTACCCGCGAACACATCGAAGCCACGCGGCTGGAAGTCGCGCAACATGGCCTGGGTGTTGGCCCAATCGCCCGAACTGTCCTTGATGCCGGCGATGATGCCGGGAAATTCGCCCAGCAGCCGGTCGATCAGCCCCAGGCTGATAGGCACGCCCGACACCGGGGGGATGTGATACAGGTAGATGCGCAGGCGCTCGTCGGCCACCCGTTCGATCACGTGCGCAAAGGCGCGGAACAGGCCTTCGTCGCTGACCCCCTTGTAGTAGAAAGGCGGCAGCATCAGCACGCCGCCGCAACCGGCATTGACCGCATGGCGGGTCAGTTCCACCGCATCGGGCAGCGCGCACGCGCCGGTGCCCGGCATCATGCGCGCAGCCGGCAGCCCCGCATCCAGCAAGGCGTCCAGCAGGTGGCGCTTTTCGGCCACGCTGAGCGAATTTGCCTCGGAATTGGTGCCAAAGATCGCCAGCCCCGCGCCCTGCTCCAGCAGCGCGCGGCAGTGCCCGACAAAGCGCGACGCGCTGGGCGACAGGTCCGCGTTGAACGGCGTCAGGACCGGGGAATACACGCCTTGCGGCCGGTCAGCGGCTTGGGTGCTCATGGATGCTCTCCTCGTCAGCGGCCGATGCGGGTCCACTTGCCGTAACGCTCGACCATGCGTTCGTCGAAACCGAATCCCAGGCCGGGCTCCTGGTGCAGCACCACGCGGCCTTCCTTGTGGGTCAGTTGACGGTCCACCAGCTTGCGGAAATTCAGGACCTGATCGTCCCAGAAAAACTCAACATAGCGCGCATTGGGCGTGGCGGCCACCAGCGGCGCGTGCACGTCGTGGAACCAGTGCGGGCACACTACCACGCCATAGCTGGCGGCGGTGGCGGCGATGCGCTTCCATTCGGTAATGCCACCGCAGACGGCCGCGTCGGTCTGCAGGATGCCCGCCGCGCCCTTGTCCAGCAGTTCCTTGTGGTACCAGCGGCCGTAGCCGATCTCGGCCGTGGCGATGGGCAGGTGCGTCAGGCGCGCCAGCTTGGCATGGCTGTCGATATCGTCGGGGCCGAACGGCTCTTCGATGAAATAGGGCTCGTACTGCTCGAAACGGCGGATGTACTGCATGGCCTGGGTCACGTCCTGCCAGGCGTTATTGCAGTCCATCATCAATTCCACGTCCGGCCCCACGGCCTCGCGCGCCGCCTTCAGGCGCGCTTCTTCTTCGCGCGGCGACAGGCGGCCCGTCTTCATCTTGACGGCCTTGAAGCCCTTGGCAACGTAGCTGGCCATTTCCTCGCCCAGGTGCTGGGGCGTCTTGCCGTCCAGGTAGTAGCCGCCACTGGCGTAGGCCGGCACCGTTTCCAGTTCCATTGCGCCCAGGAACTTGTGCAACGGCAGGCCCGCGCTCTTGGCGTTCAGGTCCCACAGGGCGATGTCCAGCGCGCTCAGCGCGCGCATCACCGTGCCCTGGCGTCCTTGCAGCAGCGCTTCCTGGTACATGGCCTGCCACAGGCCTTCCACGGCGTGCGAGTCGCGGCCCAGCAATACCGGCGCCAACAGGCTCTGTACCGCCGCTTCGAAGATCGCACCGCCGGCACTGCCCACATAGCAAAAGCCGATGCCTTCCACGCCATCGGTGCTGCGGACCTTGACCAGGCCGTAGTGGCGGGTGGAAACAGTGCGGTTCGAAAACGAAGTGACCTTGTCCAAGGGCACCGCGGCGGCGCAAACGTCGATGGATTCAATGATGGGCACGGCTGGCTCCTGATAAGGGAATAGTGCGGGTTACGGCACCGGCGCGCTTTGCGCCGGCGCAACGCTGAACTGCATTCTTGCCCTCGACAAAGAAACAAACAATTATCTTGAACCATCTTTAGAATATGAAAAAAACATCTTCTTAGAGCGCCTGCCCATGGATTCGAGATTCCTGCAGACCTATGTACATGTGGTGGAACTGGGTTCCATCGCGCAGGCAGCCCGCCACCAGGGGCTGACGCCCGCCACCGTGCAGCAGCGGCTGCGCGCGCTGGAAGCCGACATGGGCAGTGCGCTCATCGCGCGCTCGGGCCGCACCGTCAAGCCCACCGCGGCCGGCACCCGCATCCTGGAACGGGCCCGCAACGTGCTGCGCGATCTGCGCGACCTGCGCTCGGCCGCCACCGAGTCCGACCTGCCCGCCGGCCCGCTGCGCCTGGGCGCCACCCCCACGGCGTTGACCGGCATCATGCCGCCGATGCTGCGCACCTGGGCGGCGCGCCATCCGCAAATCGAGATCTATATCGAACCGGCGCCCACCACCCTGCTCTATGGCAAGGTGCTGGCCGGTGAACTGGATGGCGCGCTGCTGGTGCATCCGATGTTCACCTTGCCGAAATCCTGCGTCTGGCGCGACTTGCGGCGCGAGCCGCTGGTGCTGGTGACACCGGTGGACATGGTGGTGGATGACCCGCTGGCCGTGATCGCGCGAGAGCCCTACATCCGCTACGACCGCAGCGTGGTGGGCGGCCGCATGGCGGACGACTACCTGCGTGCCCGCAACCTGCATCCGCAGGTACGGTTCGAGCTGGACGGCATCGATTCCATCGCCAAGCTGGTATCGGAAGGATTGGGCGTGGCGCTATTGCCCGACTGGGCCACCACGGGTACTTCGACCGCGCCTGTCATGCGCTGGCCGCTGCCCGCCCCCTGCCCCACGCGCACGGTGGGTGCGATCTGGCCGCGCTCGGGCGTGCGGTCGGAACTGATGCGGGCGTTCGTGGAATTGGCGGAACGCTAGACCGCCCAGTCGCCCTGCAATTGGCCGTCCCGCGCCACGACCTGGCCGCCCGACACCACCAGGCGGCGCGGCGCGCGTTGCGCCACGGCCTCGGCAATACCGCTGGCCTGCACCAGCACCAGGTCGGCCCGGGCGCCCGGCATCAGGCCGTAATCGGCGAAGCCACAGGCGCGGGCCGCACTGGCGCTGACGCATTCAAACGCCCATTGGACTTCGTCGTCACGGCGCAGGTCGTTGCGCAGGCCGATCATCATGGCGCGCGTCAGCATGTCGGGGCTGCCATAGGGCGTCCAGGTATCGCGAATGCCATCGTTGCCGCCAAAAATCGTCACGCCCGCCTCGCGACAGGCGCGCAGCGCGGGCACCGGACGCGACGGCGGCGCCGTGGTCAGTACGGCCACGCCCAACGCGGCCATGCGTTTGAGCAGGCCGTCCAGGCGCTTGGCGTCGACGCCGCCCAGGCAGAAAGCGTGGCTGACGACCACCCGGCCGGCCAGCCCCAGCGCCTGCGTGCGATCCAGAATCAGGTCCAACGTGAAAGCGCCCAGATCGCCCGGCTCGTGCAGATGAATATCGACGGGTTTGCCGTGCTTGTCGGCCAGGCCGAACAATACGTCCAATGACTGCGCCGGATCGCGATCGATGGCGGACGGGTCCAGGCCGCCCAGCACGTCGGCGCCTCGCGCCAACGCCTCGTCCAGCAACGCCGCGGTGCCGGGCCGGACCAGCAGGCCCGACTGCGGAAACGCAACGGTCTGGATTTCCACCCGTCCGGCGAGCGCCTCGCGGGTCTGGTGCACCCCGTCCAGATGACGCAGCCCCGCATCGGTATCGACGTCGACGTGGCTGCGGATGCGGGTGGTGCCTTCGCGCAGGAACGCCAGTGCCAGGGCCCGCGAATGCGTGGCCGCGTCGTGACCGCTGGCGGCGCGCCAGGCGCGCTCGTTGTCGATGCGGTCCGTCAGGGCCGGCCCCACCTGGTTCACGTACCAGGGCGACTCCCAGGTGGTCTTGTCCAGATGGGTATGCCCTTCCACCAGCCCGGGCAGCAGCAGCGCGCCGCCGCCAGCTTCCCGTGGCACGCCAGCGGGCGCTTGCAGGTTGGGGCCAATGCGTTCGATACGGCCGCGGCTGACCAGCACGTCGGCCGCGGTGCCGTCAGGCAGGCGAACGTTGTTCAATAACAGGTCGGTCATGGAAGCGTCCTTGACGCGCGGTGCAGCCGACGCGCGGCGCCAGGGCCGCGCCGGCTCAGGCTTGCAGCGGCGGTTCGATCCAGAAGAAACGCTGCCCCTGGCGAATCATGTCGGCCACGCCTTCGGCGCCGAGGCGATAGTCGGTGCCCATGAGCGTGGCGCCGCCGTCTTCATGGATATGGATGACGGCCAGCGGGTCGGAGGCCATGGTGTACCAGTAGTAACCGGGCTTGAGATCGTGCAGGTCTGTGTTCATGGTTCGAGTATACAAACAACCTTCGGGCGTATTCAAAAAGACACACAATTAACCCTTTGCCTGACATGGCGTCGACGACGCGTCATACTGTTCGTGCGAGGCTTTGTAAAGTCCGCCATGTTGGCACGCGTCGACTCGGCCGCAGCATCATTAGCGCGCAAGCGTTGATCGTGAGGGGAACAGCGAGCGTATGAAAAGGCAGGCACTTCAATTCAGCGAGCCGCTAAAACAAGCCATCCTGGACGGCCACAAGGTGCAAACCCGCCGCATCGTCAAACCGCAGCCCACCAAGCCCACCACCGCCTGGTATGCGGATGCGTCCGATTCGGGTAAATGGGTCGCCATGGGACCCGCCAAAGAAGGCTCGACCGAGTTGCGCAAGACCTCTGCCTGGGTCACTTGCCCCTACGGCAAGTCGGGTGACAGCATCGTTCTCGAAGACGAAACCGGCAAGCCTTTCGCAACGGCCGTCATCGTCGGAGTGCGCATCCAGCGCCTGCAAAAGTTGTCCGACGCGGATGCCCGCGCCGAGGGCACGAAAGCACTGTATCAATCCTCCGCCCTGCTGCCGGGCGTGCCATTGCAAACAGCGTTTGCCTTGACCTGGTGCGAGCGCTACGGTGCCCACGCCTGGGCAGCCAACCCCTGGGTGTGGGTGGTCGAATTCCGTTGCCAGCAACCGAGCGACGCCTGAGGCCTGGCCTGACGCAGGCGTACCGGTGTTGTCAGCATGGGAATCGGCGCTGCCTGATGGTGACTACCTGTAACCCTGTTCCCGCCGTCACGGGCACACGACCGTATTTCAGTCGATTTCAAGCGCGGGTTTACCAGAGCGAGGCCCATCTGCGGCAACGCAGCAAAGTGCAACGCACGCGCTGCCCACCCGTAGCGGATTGTCGCTATTGACGCAGGCCGACTTACCCACGCAGAACCGAAAAGACCGAAAATGGTCTCAACGAATACTTAACTTTGCTGCGTCACGCAGTGGGCAGGTGCAACATGAAAAAATGGCTAATCGCAGGTGTGGGTGCAGCGGGTCTGCTGATCTCCAGCGTCGCATTGGCTCGCGTGGACGTCGGAATCTCCATCGGCGTACCCGGGGTGGTATACCCGGCCCCGGTGTACGTGGCTCCGGCGCCAGTCTATGTTGCACCCGCGCCGGTCTACGCGCCGCCGCCCCCGGTCTACTACCGTCCGGCGCCCGTCTACGTCGCGCCGCCGGTGGTCTACCCGGCCCCGGTGTACATCCGCGGCGGCGGCTACTGGCGCGGCCACGGCCATGGCTATTACCGCGGCCCCGGCCCGGGCTATTACCACGGTCGCGGCGACTGGCGCCGTTGATACCTCGCCGGCCATCCGCGCCGGCGCCCCCCAAAACAAAGGCCACTCTTGCGAGTGGCCTTTTTTCCTGCGGGACAATTTCCGGTGCCCCGCAAAAAGCGTATCAGACCACAAGGGCCTGAGAGAAGCGTGTCAGACCGCGGGGGCCTGAGCGGGTTTGCCTGCCGAGACGACAGGCGGATGCTGCGGCACCGGGACGGGCTTGCCATCAGCCCACCGCGGCGATTCCTGAACAAGATCGATCCAGCGACGCGGCGCACTCGACGCCCGCCACCAGCCATTATGCGGACGCATGAGCAAACTCCGGTTCACCGTTGAAACGCACACCATTGATTTCTTCAAACAATTGCCGGCTTTCCTGTTCTGCTTCGTGCAAGCTTGCGAACGGCGCCTGTCCGGGCACAGTCCAGCATTTTTCCGGTGCGGTTCCGCCTACCCGGCGAGTCCATATCTGCACGCGGAAACCCTGTTCGTCATCCTGAGCCACAGAGCATCTCACACGAAAATCTCCAATCATTCTTGAAGTCATGGACAACTCCTTGTTATATAAGTGAATGAAGCGTGTAGAACGCATGCGTATTGTGCCGTAACTATCCGGCCCTTATATTGAAAATACACAATTGCTCACATCAAAATCAAGCACTCACGCGTTCAGCATAATCTCCCAACACGACAGATTTATGTCGCCATCATAAGCAGGCTGGATTATTCGCAGCATCCGTCGTGTGGCGGATGGCGCCCGCGGGGAAGACGCGACAACGGCTGTCGAGAATAAAAAACGGAGCGCGAAGGCTCCGTTTTCTTATTTCATCCGCTGCCGATCTCAGGGCTTGAGCACCGTCAGGCCGCCCATATAGGGCTGCAAGGCTTGCGGAATCAGGACGCTGCCGTCGGCTTGCTGGTGGTTTTCGAGCACGGCCACCAGCGCGCGGCCCACGGCCAGGCCGGAACCATTCAAGGTGTGCACGTATTCCGGCTTGCCCTGGGCATTGCGGAAACGGGCCTGCATGCGCCGCGCCTGGAAGGTTTCGCAGTTGGATACCGACGAGATCTCGCGCCAGGTGTTTTGCGCCGGCAGCCAGACTTCCAGGTCGTACGTCTTGGCCGAGCCGAAACCCATGTCGCCCGTGCACAGCAGCACCACGCGGTACGGCAGGTCCAGCAGCTGCAATACGCGTTCGGCGTGGCCAACCATGTCTTCGAGCGCGGCGTAGGACTGGTCCGGTTGCGTGATCTGGACCATTTCGACCTTGTCGAACTGGTGCTGGCGGATCATGCCGCGGGTGTCGCGACCGCCGCTGCCGGCTTCGGAACGGAAGCACGGCGTGTGGGCGGTAAGCTTGAGCGGCAGGTCGGCAGCGGCCTGGATGGTGTCGCGCGCCACGCTGGTCAGCGTGATTTCCGAGGTGGAGATCAGGTACTGGTCTTCGCGCACGAAAGGCTTGCCGTGCTCGTCGACCTTGGGATCGTCGTCGCCGCCGCCCTTGGACACGGCGAACATGTCATCCTTGAACTTGGGCAATTGGCCCGTGCCGTAAAGCGTCGAGGCGTTGACGATGTACGGGGTATAGCACTCGGTATAACCGTGGGTACCGGTTTGCAGGTCCAGCATGAACTGCGACAGCGCGCGGTGCAGGCGGGCGATGGGGCCGCGCATGAACGAGAAGCGCGCACCGGACAGCTTGGCGGCCATGTCGAAATCCAGCCCCAGCGGTTCGCCGAGGGCCACGTGGTCGCGGGCTTCGAAGGGCAGCGGCTGCGGATTGCCGTCGGCGCCGGCCGCGGCAGGCAGCCAGCGGCGGACTTCGACGTTGTCGTCGGCCGATTCGCCCAGCGGCACGCTGGCGTGCGGCAGGTTGGGCACCGACATCAGCAGCTCGTTCAGCGGCTGCTGCAAGGAGGCCAGTTCTTCTTCCAGCTGCTTCAGGCGCTCGGGCACGGCTTGCGATTCCGCCATGACGGCGCTGGCGTCTTCGCCCTTGGCCTTGAGCTGACCGATCTGCTTGGCCAGCGCGTTGCGGCGGGCCTGCAGGGATTCGGTTTCGGTCTGGACAGCCTTGCGGCGAGATTCCAGCTCGTTGAACCGTTCCGTGTCGAAGGACACGCCACGGCTCTTGAGGCGGTCTACGACGGTTTGCAGGTCTTTGCGCAGCAGTATCGGGTCTAGCATAGTGGTGTCGGTGAGGTTGCGAGAAGCAACGGGCGGCGCCCGTTACCGTTTCTTGGCACGTTCTTCTGCGTCCAGCTGGCGCAGAAATGCCAACTTTTGCTGGATTTTAGCCTCCAGGCCGCGATCGGTCGGCCGATAGAAGGACGGATTGAGCCCATCGGGGAAATATTGCTCGGCCGCGGCGTAGCCATGGGGCTCGTCGTGGGCATAGCGGTAGGCCTTGCCGTGGCCCAACTGCTTCATGAGCTTGGTGGGCGCATTGCGCAGGTGGATGGGCACCGGCGCGCTGCCGTGCTCGGCCGCGAACTTGCGGGCCTGGTTGTAGGCGTTGTAGACGGCGTTGGACTTGGCCGCGCACGCCATGTAGACCACCGCCTGGGCCAGCGCCAGTTCGCCTTCGGGCGAGCCGAGCCGTTCATAGATGTCGGCACCGTTCACCGCCAGGTCGGTGGCGCGCGGGTCGGCCAGGCCGATGTCCTCGACCGCCATGCGCACCAACCGGCGCGACAGGTACTTCGGGTCGGCACCGCCGTCGATCATGCGGCAGAACCAGTACAGCGCAGCATCGGGGTTGGAACCGCGCACCGACTTGTGCAACGCGCTTATCTGGTCGTAGAAGGCATCGCCGCCCTTGTCGAAGCGCCGCAGGTTCTGCGACAGCGAGATCTCCAGCCACTCGGCATCGACCGTGTCGCGGCCGGCGGATTGGGCGGATTCGGCCACCACTTCCACGGCGCTGATGAGGCGGCGCGCGTCGCCGTCGGCCCAGGCCGCGAGTTGTTCGCGCGCGTCGGGCGCGATGTGGATCCTGGCGCCGTCTTCCAGCCCGTCGTTGAGCGCTTCGGCGGCGCGATCGACCAGTTGCTGCAGTTCTTCGGCGGTAAGCGACTGCAGCACGTAGACGCGGGCACGCGACAGCAACGCCGAATTGACCTCGAACGAGGGGTTTTCCGTGGTGGCGCCGATGAAGGTGAACAGACCGCTTTCGACGTAGGGCAGGAAGGCATCCTGCTGCGCCTTGTTGAAGCGGTGCACCTCGTCGACGAACAGGATGGTGCGACGGCCCTGACCCTGGGCCACCTGGGCCACCGTGACCGCGTCCCGGATGTCCTTGACGCCGCCCAGTACGGCGGAAATGGCGATGAATTGGGCGTCGAAGCCGTCGGCCATCAGGCGCGCCAGCGTGGTCTTGCCCACGCCGGGCGGCCCCCAGAAGATCATGGAGTGCGGACGGCCGGATTCGAAGGCCACACGCAGGGGCTTGTCGGGGCCCAGCAGGTGCGACTGGCCGACCACGTCGGCCAGCGAACGCGGGCGCAGGCGTTCGGCCAGGGGCACATAGGGCCGATGCGCAGGATCGGCCGCGAAGAGATCGTTGCTCATTGGCAGCAGATGGGGGAAGACGGCAAGGAAATCAAGCCAGTATTACACCATGCCGGACCGGTCGCCTGCGGCGGGTCGGGGGCCGGCCCTGCTGCCGATTTCAGCGCGGCTGGGCCCCTTGCGCCACCGCGCGGCCCGGCTTGCGGGCCGCGTCAGCCGTCAGGCCAGTTGCGGCGCCGCGAAACGGCGGTTGGCCAGCACCGGCAGCACCTTGCGGGCATGTGCCAGGCGTTCCGGGTCGATGTCGGCGAACACCAGGGCCGGGGCCTCGCCGGCCCGGGCCGTGACCACGCCCAGGGGATCCACCACCATGCTGCAGCCGATATTGCGTTCGCCGCATTCGCCGGTAGCGGCGACATAGCAGGTGTTTTCCAGCGCGCGGGCCGTGACCAGCACCTCCCAGTGTTTCTCCTTGAGCGGACCGCGCACCCAGGCCGCCGGCAGCACCAGCAGGTCGGCGCCATCCAGCGCCAGGCGGCGCGCCAGTTCGGGGAAACGCACGTCGTAGCAGGTCATCAGGCCGATTTTCAGGCCGCCGATCTGGAGCAGCGGCGGGATGTCGCTGCCCGGCGTGACGTTGGTGGATTCCTTCATGGTGAAGGCGTCGTACAGGTGCAGTTTGCGGTACTGCGACACGATGCGGCCATCCTGGATCGTGACCAGGGTGTTCCAGGCTCGGCCTTCGCCGGTGGGCACGTGCACGCACATCATGGTCGCCAGATCCGAACCCCGGCTGGCCTCGATCAGCCGCGTCATGAAGGGGCCGTCCAGCGGCTGCGCGGCTTTCAGGACGATCTGGGGATCGGTGATGTCGCGCGCCAGGATACCTTCGGGCAACACCAACAGACCGGCGCCGCCCTCGCGGGCGCGGCGCATGAGATCGACACAGACCTGGGCGTTTTCTTCCCAGACGCGGCTGACGGCGAACTGGCCCAAAGCGACTTTCAGCATGACTCTTCCTTGTGTGGGGCGGCGGGCGCGCTGGCCCGTGGATTCCGTGGCGGATTTCCTATTGTCGCGCCAACCGGCCAAACGCACCGCCTACGGGAAACTCCCAACTCCCGCTTGTAAATTCTTTTCACGATAATGAAAAAAAACGGATTTGCCGTAAATATTTTCCATAAGCAGGCGCCCACCATGACCCATTCCTCATCCCCCGCAGCCCCTCTGGACGTCAACGGCAAAGGCCTGGGCGCCTTCCCCGAGGCCTGTACCACCGCCGACGTGGCGGCGCTGAACTGGAACCTGCTGGCCGAAGACGTCAGCCTGCCCGTGGCAGTGCTGTACGAGGCCCGGGTGCAGCACAACCTGCAATGGATGCAGCGCTTCATGGAAGCGTATCGCGTCAAGCTGGCGCCGCACGGCAAGACCACCATGAGCCCGGCGCTGTTCAAGCGCCAGATCGACAACGGCGCCTGGGGCATCACGCTGGCGACCGCCCCGCAGGTGGTCGCCGCCTACCAGCACGGTATCCGCCGGGTGCTGATGGCCAACCAGCTGGTCGGCCGCGCCAATATGGCGCTGATCGCCAAGCTGCTGCGCGACCCCGCCTTCACCTTTTTCTGTATCGTCGATTCGGTCGCCAACGCCGCCCAGCTGGGCCGCTATTTCGGCGAACAGGGCCTGGTACTGCCCGTACTGATCGAACTGGGCCCCACCGGCGGGCGCACCGGTGTGCGCGACGACGCGCAACTGCAGGCGGTGGTCGAGGAAATCGGCCGCTGGCCCGGCCTGGCCCTGGCCGGCATCGAAGTCTACGAAGGCGTGCTGCAGGAAGAGGCGGCCATCCGCGCGTTCCTGCGCCGCGCCACTGACGCGCTGCGCGGACTGGCCACGGCCGGCCGCTTGCGCAAGCACGGCCCGGCACTGATCTCGGGCGCCGGATCGGCCTGGTTCGACGTGGTGGCCGAGGAGTTCTCGCAGCTGGACATCGGCGCGCCGCTGGAAATCGTGCTGCGCCCGGGCTGCTACCTGTCGCACGACGTGGGCGTCTACCGCTCGGCCGCCGAACGCATCAACGCCCACAACCCCGTGGCCCACAAGATGGAGCCGGGCCTGCAGCCCGCGCTGCAAGTCTGGGCCTACGTGCAATCGCTGCCGGAACCGGGCCGCGCCATCGTGGCCATGGGCAAGCGCGACGCCGCCTTCGACGCCGGCCTGCCGACGCCGTCGGTGCACTACCGCCCCGGCCAGCAGGCGCCGCAAGCCGCACCCACGCACTGGAAACTGACCGCCATGATGGACCAGCACGCCTTCATGCAGATCGGCGAGGCGGACGACATCCAGGTCGGCGACATGATCGCCTTCGACATTTCCCACCCCTGCCTGACGTTCGACAAGTGGCGCCAGGTGCTGCTGGTGGACGAGCAGTACCGCGTCACCGACGTGGCCGAGACCTTCTTCTGACGCCCCCTGCCTGACGCCTTTGCGCCAGGCCCCGAGGGGGCATGAAAGAACTCGGGGAACCCGGCGCCTTTTCCGAATTACGCGACAACCTGTTTTTGACCCTCTGGAGAGAGAATCATGAACTTCCGTACCTCCCGGCGAGGCGGTGGGCTGAAGAGCCTGCTCGCGGCCGGCGCAATTGGCTTGACCGCATTGTCGACCCCCGCCCTCTGTGCCACGCCGGTCAAGGGAGGCACGATTTCCGTCGCCACCATCGGTGAGCCGCCGACGCTGGACCCGATGACCAGCACCGCCGACCTGGTGGGGATCCTGACCCAGCACTTCTTCGAAACGCTGTACACCTTCGACGCCAAGTGGAACCTGACCCCGCTGCTGGCCGACAAGATGCCCGACGTGACGCCGGACGGCCTGGTCTACACGATTGCCTTGCGCCAGGGCATCACGTTCCATGACGGTTCCAAGATGGATTCGTCGGACGTGCTGGCCTCGCTCAAGCGCTGGACCGAGACCGCCACCCGCGGCAAGATGGCCGCCAAGGTCATCGCCAACATCGAAGCGCCCGACGCCAACACGATCCGCATCACGCTCAAGCAGCCCTACGCGCCGCTGACCGCGTTGCTGGCCATGAACAACGCCGCCGCCGTGATCATGCCCAAGGGCAAGATCGCCCCGGTGCTGACCGAGATCGTCGGCACCGGCCCCTACCAGCTCAAGGCACGCGTGCCGGACCAGTACATCCAGCTGACGCGCTTCGAAGGCTACAAGCAGCGCGAAGGCGAGCCCGACGGCTATGGCGGCGCACGCAAGCAATACCTGGACGAAATCCGCTTCGTGCCGGTGGGCAACGCCAACACGCGTTCAGAAGCCGCCGCCGCAGGCCAGTTCGACTACGTCGACTCGCTGCCGGTCGAAGCGCTGGACAAACTCAAGGGCGGCCGTTCCGATCCGGTGATGCTCAAGCCGTTCGGCTGGCCCCGCCTGGTGCTCAACACCAAGCAAGGCATCATGTCCAACCTGGCGGTGCGCCAGGCCGTGCAGCTGGCGCTGAACGAAGAAGACATGCTGTACGCCGCCTTCGGCAACAAAGAGTTCTACAAGCTCAACGGCGACCTGTATCCGGAAGGCTACCCCTGGGCCACGTCGCTGGGCGGCAAGGTCTACAACAAGGCCGACACCGCCGCCGCCAAGAAGCTGCTGGACGGCGCCAACCTGCAAGACAAGAAGATCCGCATCCTGACCAGCCAGCAGTACGAGTTCCATTACAAGATGGCGCTGGTGGCCGCGGAATACCTGAAGGCCGCCGGCTTCACGGTGGACATGCAGGTGGTGGACTGGGCCACGCTGACCCAGCGCCGCCAGGACCCCGCCGTGTGGGACATCTTCATTACCCATAGCGTGTTCCTGCCCGAGCCGGCCTTGATCGACTTCCCGTCCAAGGACGCGCCGGGCTGGTGGGACACGCCGCGCCGCGCACAGGTGATGGACGCCTTCAACCAGGCCCGCACCCAGGAAGAGCGCGTCAAGCGCTGGGCCGACGTGCAGCAGGCCGTGTACGACGAAATCCCCTTCGTGAAGGTGGGCGATTTCAACGCCCAGGCCGCGCGCTCGCCGTCGCTGCAAGGCGTCAAGCCCGCCCCGTGGCCGTACTTCTGGAACGCCTGGAAGTCGGCGAAGTAACAGCCGCCCCCGCCAGCCAGGCCCCGGGATGGGCCGACACCGGCCCATCCCGCCCGGCGCCTGCCGTCCGCGCACTGATCTTTAGGATTCCACTGTGTTGCGTTATCTCTTGAACCGGCTGATCGGGCTGGTGGCCGTGATGTTCATCGTCGCGACCATCGTGTTCGTGATCATCCGCGTCACGCCCGGCAACCCCGCGGCCGTGATGCTCGGGCCCCAGGCCAGCCAGGCGGACATCGCCGCGCTGGAACATCAACTGGGGCTGGACCGCCCCCTGCCCGTGCAGTACGTCTCGTGGCTGGGCAAGCTGGTGCAGGGCGACCTGGGCCAGTCCATCTTCATGAACAAGCCGGTGCTGTCGGCGCTGGCCGATCGCGCAGAGCCGACCCTGCTGCTGACGCTGATGTCACTGCTGATCGCCACCGCGATCGCATTGCCGGTGGGCATCTTGTCGGCGGTCAAGCGCGGCACCACGCTGGATCAGTCGGTGCTGTCGTTCTCGATGTTCACGTCCAGCGTGCCCAGTTTCTGGCTGGGCCTGCTGCTGATGCAGCTGTTCTCGGTGAAGCTGGGCTGGCTGCCGGTGTCCGGCTATGGCGGCCCCGATGCCTCGCTGGCGACCCGCGTGTCGCACCTGATCCTGCCTGCCGTGGTGCTGGGCCTGGTGAATTCCGCGCTGATCACCCGCTTCATCCGCGCCAGCATGCTGGACGTGCTGCGCGACGACTACGTGCGCACCGCCCGAGCCAAGGGCCTGCCGGAAAGCAAGGTCATCCTGAAGCACGCCGTGCGCAATGCGCTGATCCCGATCCTGACAGTGCTGGGCTTGACGACCGCCCTGCTGATCAGCGGCGCCGTGGTGACGGAAACCGTGTTCGGCCTGCCTGGCGTAGGCAGCCTGGTGGTGTCGGCCGTGCTGCGCCGCGACTACCCCGTCATCCAGGGCGCGCTGCTGATCATTGCCGCGATCTACGTCCTGATCAATCTGTTCATCGACCTGCTCTACCTGCTGGTCGACCCCCGGGTGCGTTACTAATATGGCCATCGCAACTTCCCCAACTTCCGGCGTCGACCGCTGGCAGGTCTTGCGCCTGCTGGTGGCGCGCAAGACGGTGCTGATCAGCCTGATCGTCATCGTCGTGCTGGTGGCCGCCGCGCTGCTGGCCCCCTGGGTCAGCCCGTTCGATCCCTACAAGCTGTCGATCATGAACCGGCTCAAGGCGCCCAGCGCCACCCACTGGTTCGGCACCGACGACTTCGGCCGCGACGTGTTCAGCCGCGTCATCCACGGCGGCCGCCTGTCGCTGATGGTGGGCTTCTCGGTGGTGATCCTGTCCAGCGTGCTGGGCATTGCCCTGGGCCTGATCGCGGGCTTTTTCCGGTCGGCCGACAAGTTCGTATCGCGCCTGATCGACGCCATGATGGCGTTTCCCGACATCCTGCTGGCCATCTCGCTGGTGGCCGCGCTGGGCCCGTCGCTGGTGAACGTGGTGATCGCGCTGGGCATCGTGTACACGCCGCGCCTGGCCCGCATCGTGCGTGCCTCGACGCTGGTGATCCGCGAACTGCCGTTCGTGGAGGCCGCCCGCGCGCTGGGCGTCAGCACCTGGCGCATCGTCACGGTGCACGTGCTGCGCAACCTGCTGTCGCCCATCCTGGTGCAGGGCACCTTCATCTTCGCCTACGCGATCCTGGCCGAAGCCGGCCTGTCGTTCCTGGGCGTGGGCGTTTCGCCCGACATTCCCACCTGGGGCACCATGATCAACGCCGGCCAACAGTACATGGGTTCGGCCGACTGGATCATGATCTTCCCCGGCATCGCCATTGTCCTGTCCGTGCTGTCGCTGCAATTGGTCGGCGACGGACTGCGCGACGTCCTCGATCCGCGCCTGCGCAAGGAGCTGTAATCATGACCGCAAGCACCCGAGACGTCGTGCTGTCGGTGGAAGGCCTGAAAACCTGGTTCCACAGCCGCGACGGCATCGCCAAATCGGTCGATGGCGTCACCTTCGACCTGGCCCGCGGCGAAACGCTGGCCATCGTCGGCGAATCCGGCTCCGGCAAATCCGTGACCAGCCTGTCGATCATGGGCCTCTTGCCCAAGCCGGCGGGCCGCATCGAAGCGGGCAAGATCCGCTTTCGCGACCGCCGCGGACAAGAACATGACCTGGCCCAGGCATCGGCCTCGACCTTGCGCCGCATCCGCGGCGCCGAGATCGCGATGATCTTCCAGGAACCCATGACCAGCCTGAATCCGCTGTACACGGTGGGCGACCAGATCGCCGAGGCCGTGCTGCAGCACGAAGGCGGCTCGCACGCGGCGGCCATGAAACGCGCCCGCGAGATGCTGGACCGCGTCGAGATTCCGGCGGCGGACAGGCGCGTGAACGAGTATCCGCACCAGATGTCGGGCGGCATGCGCCAACGCGTCATGATCGCGCTGGCGCTGGCTTGCAACCCGGCCGTGCTGATCGCGGACGAACCCACCACCGCGCTGGACGTCACAGTGCAGGCGCAGATCCTGGACCTGCTGCGCCGGCTGCAGGCCGAGATGAACATGAGCATCCTGTTCATCACGCACAACCTGGGCGTGGTGGCCGAGATCGCGCATCGCGTGGCCGTCATGTACGCCGGCCGCGTGGTCGAGGACGCCGGGGTCTACGACCTGTTCGAAAAGCCTACCCATCCCTATACCCGCGGCCTGCTCTCGTGCCTGCCGACCGCGGCGCTCCTGGCCTCGGGCGAGCGCCTGCGCGCCATTCCGGGCAACGTGCCCAGCGTGCTGTCGCTGCCCGCCGGCTGTACGTTCGCGCCACGCTGCGAGCTGGCCGACGACAATTGCCTGCGCGCCGTGCCCGACCTGGTGACGGTGCAGGACCAGCACCGCGCCCGCTGCATCAAGGTGACTCCGCTATGACCGCAAGCCCCCAGCCCATCCGCGCTGCCGACCCGCTGGTGCGCATCGAGGACCTGAAGGTTCATTTCCCTACGTCGCAAGCCCGCAACGCCCCGGTGGTGCGCGCCGTGGACGGCGTCAGCTTCGACGTGCCGCGCAACACCATCGTCGGCCTCGTGGGTGAATCCGGTTCCGGCAAGACCACCACGGGCCGTGCCCTGCTGCGCCTGTTCGCCCCCACCGCCGGCCGCCTGCTGTTCGACGGCCAGGACATCACGAACCTGACCGAAAAGCAGATGCTGCCCTGGCGCCGCCGCATGCAGATCGTGTTCCAGGACCCCTACGCCAGCCTGAACCCGCGCATGACGGTGGCCGAGATCCTGGGCGAAGCGCTGGATACCCACCGCCTGGCCCAGACGCGGCGCGATGCGCGCATCGGCGAATTGCTCGAGCGCGTCGGCCTGAACGCCGACCACAGCCGCCGTTATCCCCACGAGTTCTCGGGCGGCCAGCGCCAGCGCATCGGCATCGCCCGGGCGCTGGCGGTCGAGCCCGACTTCATCGTGGCCGACGAGCCCGTGTCGGCGCTGGACGTGTCGGTGCAGGCGCAGGTGCTGAACCTGCTGCAGGACCTGCAGCGCGACCTGGGCCTGACCATGCTGTTCGTGGCGCATGACCTGGCCGTGGTCGACTACCTGTGCGACGAAGTCGTGGTGATGTACCTGGGCCGCGTGATGGAACGCGGGCCGACCAGCGAGGTCTATGCCAGGCCGCGCCACCCCTACACCCGCGCGCTGCTGTCGGCCGCCCCCGTGCCGGATCCGCGCGCACCGCGTTCGCGTATTCTGCTCAAGGGCGACATCCCCAGCCCGGTCAACCCGCCGTCGGGATGCGTATTCCGCACCCGCTGCCCGCACGCCATCGAGGCCTGCGCCACCACCGAAGCGCGCGACGTCAATGTCGGGCCAGGTCACTTCGCGGCCTGTTCGCGCCTCGGCGACCCCGAGCTGGCCGCGTAGGGGCACACGCCCGCCCGAATCGATCCAGGAATTGCACATGAACATCATCCGCGACATCGTCTTCCAGATCCGCAGCCGCCGGGACGACCTGAGCGTGACCGAGCGCAAGGTGGCCGACGCCATCCTGGACAACATCATCTGGAGCGCCAGCGCCACCGTCGACCAGCTGGCGGCCAAGGCCGGCGTCAGCATCGCCACGATCTCGCGCTTTGCCCGCACGGTCGGCTGCGACGACACCCGTGACCTGAAGATGAAACTGGCCCAGGCCAGCACCGTGGGCAGCCGCTTCCTGGACCAGAATGCCCCGGCCGAGGAAAGCACCTTTTACGCACGCATCTACGCCGACATCGAAAGCACGCTGCGCGCCCATCTGCCGACCTTCACCGAGCCGCTGTTCGAGGCCGCCGCGTCCATCGTCGACGGGGCCCGCATGATCTACGTGTTCGGCATGGGCGGCGCATCGGCCGTGCTGGCGCAGGAAGTGCAGTCGCGCCTGGTGCGCCTGGGTTACCCCATTGCCGTCTACAGCGACGCCGTGCTGCTGCGCATGGTCGCCGCCACGCTGGACGAACGCGACGCGGTGCTGGTCCTGTCGGCCTCCGGCCTGACCCCGGAAATCGTCGGCGCTGCCCGCATCGTCAAGCAGTACCGTGCGCGCCTGGTCGCCATCACCGACGCCACCTCCGAGCTGGCCCAGCTTGCCGACGTGGTGCTGCCGATCCGCACGGACGAAACCGACTTCATCTACAAACCCTCGGCGTCGCGCTACGCGATGATGCTGGCCATCGACCTGTTGTCCACCGAACTGGCCATGCTGAACCAAGAAGAAAACCGCGAACGCCTGCGCCGCATCAAGCTGGCACTGGACGAACACCGCGGCGGCCCCAACCGGCTGCCGCTGGGCGATTGAACCTGGAAACCATGATGTACGACACCCTCATAGGCAACGTCCGCGTGCTCGACGGCTCGGGCGGCGCCGACTACGTCGCCAGCGTTGCGCTGGCCGACGGCCGCATCGCCGCCATCGGCGACCTGCCCGGCGCCCAGGCGCGCCAGGTCATCGACGGCACCGGCCTGGCGCTGGCCCCCGGCTTCATCGACGTCCACACCCACGACGACACCAACGTCATCCGCACCCCCGGCATGCTGCCCAAGCTATCGCAGGGCGTGACCACCGTGGTCGTGGGCAACTGCGGCATCAGCGCCTCGCCCGTCTCGCTGCGCGGCGATCCGCCTGACCCGATGAACCTGCTGGGCCAACGCCAAGACTTCGCCTACCCGACCTTCGCCGCCTACACCCGCGCCATCGAAGCCGCGCAACCGGCGGTGAACGTCGCCGCGCTGGTGGGCCACACCGCCCTGCGCAACAACCACATGGACCGCCTGGACCGCGCGGCCACCCGCGACGAAGTCCTGGCCATGCGCGAACAACTGCGCGACGCCCTGGCGCACGGCGCCATCGGCCTGAGCACCGGCCTGGCCTATGGCTCGGCCATCGAAGCCGACACCGCCGAAGTCAAATTGCTGGCCGAGGCCCTGGACGAATTCGGCGCGCTCTACACCACCCACCTGCGCTCGGAATTCGCCGCCATCCTGGAAGCCATGCAAGAGGCCTTCGACATCGCCCTGCACGCCCGCGTGCCGGTCGTGGTGTCGCACCTGAAATGCGCCGGCGCCGGCAACTGGGGCCGCACCAGGGAAGTGCTGTTCAAGCTGGAAAACGCCGGCCGCCTGCAACACGTGGGCTGCGACTGCTACCCCTATTCCGCCAGCTCGTCCACGCTGGACCTGAAGCAAGTCACCGACGAATTCGACATCGACATCACCTGGTCCGTGCCGCACCCTGAACAGGCGCGCCGCAAACTCGCCGCCATCGCCGCCGACTGGGGTGTCAGCCTGCTCGAAGCCGCCCAGCGCCTGCAACCGGCCGGCGCGGTCTATCACAACATGCACGAAGACGACGTGCGCCGCGTGCTATCGCACCGCCTGACCATGGTCGGCTCAGACGGCCTGCCCAACGACCCCATGCCGCACCCGCGCCTGTGGGGCGCCTTTCCCCGCGTGCTCGGCCACTACAGCCGCGATGTCGGCCTCTTTCCCCTGGCCGAAGCCGTGCACAAGATGACCGGCCTGTCCGCCGCCCGCTTCGGCCTGGCCGAACGCGGCCTGATCCGCCAGGGCTTTCACGCCGACCTGGTGCTGTTCAACCCCGACACCATCATCGACCGCGCCACCTTCGCCGCCCCCGTCCAGACCGCCGCCGGCATCGAAGCCGTCTGGGTCAACGGCGCCCTGTCCTATCACCAGGGCCAGCCCACCGGCGACCGCGCCGGCCGCTGGCTGCCACGCAACGGCGACCTGCGCGCAAGCTTCGCCGCTTCCACCCCTTCTCTCTAGGAGCCCCACATGAGCAACGCACCCACCCCCGACAACAACGGCATCACCCGCTACGGCGTCGCCGGCGGCACCGGCCAAGGCGGCTCCCACATGCCCTTCGCCCGCGCCGTCGCCGCCGACGGCTGGCTCTACGTGTCGGGCCAGGTCCCCATGGAAAACGGCGAAGTCATCGAAGGCGGCACCGTCGCCCAATGCCACAAAGCCATCCAGCAAGTCCTCGCCATCCTGAAAGAAGCCGGCTACGGCCCCGAACACGTCATCCGCTGCGGCGTCTGGCTGGACGACGCCCGCGACTTCCCGTCGTTCAACAAGGTGTTCAAGGAATACTTCGGCAATAACCCGCCCGCACGCGCCTGCGTGCAGTCCCCCCTGATGGTGGACGCCAAGGTAGAAATAGACTGTGTAGCGTATAAGCGCCCGTGACCTGAGCCTCACGCTGCGCAAGCGCGCAGCGCCAACGCCACGACGCAGCACACTGCCGAAGCCCCAAAAGGCCGCCCGCGCGGCCGGCCTGGGGCAAGCGACGCAAACCTCTCCCCATCCCCCCGGCCTGACAACGCCCCAATTCTCCGAAGACGTAGCCCGTCACGGGTTGGGCGTAGGGGTGCGCGCCGTTAGATGCGCCCGAGGGAATTCGAAGGGAGCCGCAGGCGGACGAGAATGACGAAGGGGAAGTCCGGAGCGAAGGCTCCGGACCGCAATCGTAGGCGCGCACCCCTGCGCCCAACCCGTGACGGGCGGCCTACAAAGAAGCCCCGCCACCAGAAATCAATCAGGCCGCGCCCAGTCGCGCGCAGCGACAAACCAGATCACATCTTGACGACATCAACGCCCTTAGGCGCCACAAACTGAAATTCCTTATCCGCCAACTTAGGATTAGGCACAATCCCGGAAAGATCCACCCGCGTCGTCTGCCCAAAGGAATCCAGCAATTCGACTCGAACGGGCAGATTGTCCTTCATCCCGATATCGACCCGCGAAAACCCCGCATCCGCAGTCCGCGGCTTGGCCCGCAACCAATCGACCCCGTCCTTGGACGGCAACGCAGACACATCAAACGACTGCTCCAGCGACCCCGACCCGAACAAGATAGCCGCCGGCGACGTGCCAATGGCCGCGTCCACCTTGCGCTCGGTCACCTGCGCCAGATCAGGATCGAACTGGAACACCTGACGACCATCGGAAATCACCAGTTGCTCATAGGGCTTTTGCACCGCCCACTTGAACTTCCCCGGCCGCTGGAAGGAAAACACCCCCGTCTGCGCCGGTTGCGTACGTCCCTGCGTATTCACCGTGTACTGTGAAAAAGACCCCGTCGCCGCCGTCACCGTACTGACGAACGCGCGCAACTGCTCCTGCGCGCTGGCTGCCACGGCCGAAACCGGAACCAGCGCGGGAGCCACGCAAAAAGCCAGGGCAGCGGCCAGGCCGCGAAACGTCTTCATCATGCTTCCTCTCGAGCGGCGGCAGCGGCGGGAACCAGGATCTCCCGGTTGCCATTGGACTGCATCGCCGACACCATACCCGATTGTTCCATCTGCTCCAGTAACCGCGCCGCACGGTTGTAACCAATGCGCAAATGACGCTGCACCAGCGAGATCGACGCGCGGCGATGCTTGAGCACCACCTCGCAGGCCTGGTCGTACATCGGGTCGGACTCGGCGTCGCCGCCGATGCCCGTGACGCTGCTCGCGCCTTCGCCGCCGTCGCCATCCAGCCCGCCTTCCAGCAGCCCTTCGATGTAGTTGGGTTCGCCCTGCGCCTTCAGGCTTTCGACCACCCGATGCACTTCATCATCGCTGACGAAGGCGCCGTGCACACGCACCGGCAACCCCGTGCCCGGCGGCATGTAGAGCATGTCGCCCTGCCCCAGCAGCGTTTCAGCGCCCATCTGGTCAAGAATGGTGCGCGAATCGATCTTGGACGACACCTGGAACGCGATACGGGTCGGGATGTTGGCCTTGATCAGGCCGGTGATCACATCCACGCTGGGGCGCTGCGTCGCCAGGATCAAATGGATGCCGGCCGCGCGCGCCTTCTGAGCCAGGCGGGCGATCAGCTCTTCGATCTTCTTGCCCACCACCATCATCAGGTCGGCCAGCTCGTCGATGACCACCACGATGGTGGGCAGCGGCGCCAGCGGCTCGGGCTGGTCCGGGGTCAGCGAGAACGGATTGGGGATCGGTTCTTCGCGCTTGATCGCGTCGCGGATCTTGGTGTTGTAGCCGGCCAGGTTGCGCACGCCCATCTTGCTCATCAGGCGGTAGCGTTTTTCCATTTCGCCCACGCACCAGTTCAGCGCATTGGCGGCCTGGCGCATGTCGGTGACCACCGGGGCCAGCAGGTGCGGAATGCCTTCGTAGACGCTCATTTCGAGCATCTTCGGGTCGATCAGGATCACGCGCGTGTGGGATGCATCCGCCTTGTAGAGCAGCGACAGGATCATGGCGTTGATCCCCACCGACTTGCCCGAACCGGTCGTACCCGCCACCAGCAAGTGAGGCATCTTGGCCAGGTCGGCCACCACCGGGTTGCCGGCGATGTCCTTGCCCAGCGCCATGGTCACCACCGAATGGCTGGCGTGGTAGGTCTGCGACCCCAGGATCTCGGACAGCCGGACCATCTGGCGACGCGGATTGGGCAGTTCCAGGCCCATCAGGTTCTTGCCCGGAATGGTTTCCACCACCCGGATGCTGACCAGGCTGAGCGCGCGGGCCAGATCCTTGGCCAGGTTGACGATCTGGCTACCCTTCACGCCGGTGGCCGGTTCGATCTCATAGCGGGTGATGACCGGGCCGGCCTGCGCCGCCACCACGGTGACGGACACGCCGAAGTCGGCCAGTTTCTTTTCGATCAGGCGCGACGTGAACTCGATGGTCTCGGCCGATACGGTTTCCTGGTTGGCCAGCGGCGGGTCCAGCAGGCTGATGGCCGGCAGGTCACCCTCGCCGCCCGACGGGGCAAAGAACAGCGATTGCTGCTTTTCCTTTTCGACGCGCTCGGACTTGGGCACCACGGTAATCGCGGGTTCGATCCGCACCGGTTGCTCGTGGACCAGTTTTTCCTGCTTGGCCACCACTTGCTCGGTACGCACGGCCTTGGCCACCTCACCGACCTTGCGGTCCTCGCGGGCAGCGTAGGAATTGCGCACGCGACGCACCATGCGTTCCATCCAGGAACCCACGCGCTCGGCCACGGTCAGCCACGAAAACGAGAAGAACAGGCTCAGGCCGATCGCCAGCATGACCAGAAAAGCCAAGGTGCTGCCGGTAAAGCCAATGCTGCGGCTGGTCAGCTCGGCCAGCGTGTGGCCGATGACGCCACCCGCGCCGCTGGCGTTTTCCGAGGCGCCCGGCAAGTGGGTGCCGCGGCTGGCCAGGCGCAAGGCTTCCATGCCCAGCGAACCGAACAGCAACAGGAAAAAGCCGATGCCCTCTTCCCAGTGGACGCGCGGCAACACTTCGGGCTGTTTACTATTGGTAACACGAAGATGGCTGGCCAGGCGGCGGTAGCCCGCCCGCACCCGATGCAGCAGCAGGATCACCCACCACCAGGCCGAGAAACCAAACAGATAGAGCAGGATATCCGCCAGGTAGGCACCCAGCGTTCCACCCTTGTTATGAATCGCGCCGGCGGGGACGGAATGCGACCAGCCGGGGTCGGCCGCGCTCCAGGTGGCCAGCACCAGCGTGAGCCAGGCCGCCAGGGCGGCGAAGAGAATCCAGCGGGCCTCGCGCAGCAGCGCGGAAATACGCGTCTGCAGGGGCGATGGCCCGTTACGGGTGTTGCGCGAAGCGCGCGGAGAAGCAGTCGAGATACGCGGCATGCGGCTCATTATAATTGGGCGTTAACCTAAAGATACCCGCCCATGTCCACGCCTACGCACGCTAAAGTTTTGATACTCGGTTCCGGCCCTGCCGGTTACACGGCGGCCGTCTATGCGGCACGCGCCAACCTGAGCCCTGTTCTTGTTACAGGTCTGGCCCAAGGCGGCCAGCTCATGACCACCACCGACGTCGACAATTGGCCGGCCGACGCCGATGGCGTGCAGGGCCCCGACCTGATGCAGCGCTTCCAGAAGCACGCCGAACGCTTCAACACCGAAATGCTGTTCGACCACATCGCCAAGGTCGACCTGTCCAGGCGTCCGTTCACCCTCACGGGCGATACGGGCAAGATCTACACCTGCGACGCCCTGATCATCGCCACCGGCGCCTCGGCCAAGTATCTGGGCCTGCCGTCCGAAGAAGCCTTCATGGGCCGCGGCGTGTCCGGCTGCGCCACCTGCGACGGCTTCTTCTACCGCAACCAGGACGTGGTCGTGGTCGGTGGCGGCAATACCGCCGTCGAAGAAGCCCTGTACCTGTCCAACATCTGCCGCAAGGTCACCCTGATCCACCGCCGCGACAAGTTCCGCGCCGAGCCCATCCTGGTGGACAAGCTGATGAGCAAGGTCGAAAACGGCAACATGGAACTGAAGGTGTTCCACACCCTGGAAGAAGTGCTGGGCGACGACAGCGGCGTCACCGGCGTACGAGTGCGACACGTCGATACCGGCGCCACCGAAGACCTGAAGGTCACCGGCGCCTTCATCGCCATCGGCCACCAGCCCAACACCGAAATTTTCCAGGGCCAGCTGGAAATGAAAGACGGCTACATCGTCACCAAGAGCGGCCTGTCCGGCATGGCCACCATGACCTCCGTCCCGGGCGTGTTCGCCGCCGGCGACGTGCAGGACCACGTCTATCGCCAGGCCATCACCAGCGCCGGCACGGGCTGCATGGCCGCCCTGGACGCACAACGGTGGTTGGAGAATGCGGGGCAGTAAGGTCGGCCAGGCCGACCTGAAACGCCTGAAGAAAGATCTCCAGGCCGAGCAAGAGCGCGCCGCCCTCGCCCAGCGGGTGGCGGCGCTGAAAAAGCCCGCGGCCGCCGCGTCGCCGGATGCCGATCCGGCCGACGACCTGGCCGCGTTCCGGCGCACCATGCAGTCGGTCAAGCCGATCAAGCATGCGCCCCGCGTCGAGCACAAGCCCGCGCCTGAGCCCGCCCCGGCCCTGCGCCGCGCCAATGCCCTGGGCGAAACCCCGCACCGCGCCGACGCCGGGGTCTCCGACGGTGGCGAGATCACGCATCTGCTGTCCGAAGGCGGCACCGCCTTCGTACGCAGCGATGCCGCTCCCGACACCGCACGCAACCTGCGCCGTGGCCAGTGGCGCGCCGGGGCCGAGCTCGACCTGCACGGTCTGCGCGTGGAGCAAGCGCGCCACGCCCTGCTGTCGTTCCTGGACGAATGCCAGGAACACGGCATCCGCTGCGTGCGCGTCGTGCACGGCAAGGGCTATGGTTCGGAAGGGCTGGAGCCTGTGCTGAAAGACAAGGCGCGCACCTGGCTGGTGCAAAAGAACGAGGTGCTGGCGTTTTCCGAAGCGCCTGAACGCGAAGGCGGCGCCGGCGCCCTGCTGGTGCTGCTGCGCCAATCCGAAGGACCGCGCAAATGAAGTGGCTCTACCTCGGCATCGCCATCATCGCCGAGATCTTCGCCACCAGCGCGCTGAAAAGCTCCGACGGCTTTTCGCGCCTGGTGCCGTCGGTCATCACGGTGTTCGGCTACATGATCTCGTTCTATTTCCTGTCGCTGACGCTGCGCGAGGTGCCCGTGGGCATCGCCTACGCCATCTGGTCGGGCGTGGGCATCGTGCTGATCTCCATCGTCGGCGCGCTGTTCTTCAAGCAGCACCTGGACACCCCGGCCCTGATCGGCATCGGCCTGATCATCGCTGGCGTGGTGGTCATGAACGTCTTCTCGAAATCCGTCTCGCATTGACGGCCGCCCCGCGACGACTCGCGTGGTGGGGCGGGATGGCCCGCCTGGCCTGCCTGGGCTTATGCCTTGGCCTGCTGCTGGCGGGCAATGCCCAGGCGCGGGGTTTCGACCGCGCCGCCGAACTGCAGCGCTACCGCGCCTGGATGCAACAGTTCACGCAGGACATGGCCGCGCTGGGCGCTGCCCGCGCCCCGCTGACCGAATCGCAACTCGACGCGCTCTTTGCCCGCAGCGTCGTGCCAGGTTCGCGCGGCTCGGCCTTCGTCCGCGAGGCCTTCACCCGCCCGGCGGGCGACCATGCCTATCTGCCAGCCGACGGCCCGCAAGCCGTGACGATGGCCGTCCTGCAGAGCGCCATCCCGGCCGGCGAAGGCGGGCCCTACCCGGAAACGAATCCCGGTCTGCAAGGCCTGGACCTGACCGTCTGGTACCTGCACGTGGATGTGGGTGCCATGACCAACGACTATCTGGAATCGCCCGCGAATTTCTCGCCCTACCGCCTGCCGCCCCCCGGCAAGCTGGAGCGCAACGCGTTTCCTTTCGTGCTGATGGATACCCGTGGCAAGGCCCTGCGCCTGGGCGGTGTCAGCCGTGAACTGGCGGGCTTGATCGCCTACCTGCAACATGCCGCCGCGTACTGATTGCTGGCACCCGCCCCTGGCGCTGGCCGCGCTATTGCTGCTTGCGGCGTCGAGCCCCGCGCAGGGCGCCTCCGTTTGCCGGCCGCTGGCGCAGGGCGACCGCGAAACCCTCGTCGCCGATATCGCATTGGACGACACCAACACGCTGCTCGGCCTGGACGGCTCGCGCATCAAGACCTGGCAACCGATGCTGGGGGTGCAGACGGGCCGCCGCGCCACTGCCTTCCTGTGGGCCGAGCGTGTGGACTGGTCGGTCTATCCCGCAGCCCCCGGCGCACGCATCGGCCAGACCATGCTGCGCGTTGAGCGGGGTGCAGACGGCGCCAGACACCTGTGCGCCATCGCCACCTATTCATCGCGCGTCGTCGCACAGGCACTGGCGGCGTCCGACGCAGCGCTGCCGCCGCCCGACACCGAAACCCGGTTCCGCTACGACGACGCGGGCCGCCTGAGCGGCTACGACGTGCTGACCCGCCCCTGGGATGGCGCCCGGGTTCCCCCGGTCCGCCATTGCGTGCGCTACGATCCCCACGGCTGGCTGGCTGAAACCGCCACCGGCGCTTGCGACGCCCAGCCCCAGCCGCAAGCCCGCTACGTGCATGATGCCGCCGGACGCTTGCTGCGCGTCATCTCCTATCTTGAGGGGGGCATTGCGGGCCAGGAGCAGGCCCGCGACATCACGGTTTACGATGCGCAGGGCCAGGCGGCGGCGCGCTACAGCCGCCAAGCCATCACCCTGGCCGACGAATCCACCGTGCTGGGCCCGCCCCATCGCGCCCTCGCCACTTCCCACCCCGTGCTGGTGCTGGAAGGACCTGCATGGCGCTCCCCTTCCCTGGATTCCTACCACTACGACTGGGCGATGGTGAGGTCTGAGGACAGCGACGCCGGCGCACTGTATGAGGCCAAACGGAACCCGGCCAGGGTGCTGGCCAGCGGTAACAGCGGCAATGGCAGCGCCTTCGCCATGACGGCCACCCAGCGCCGGCGCATCTGGGACACCGCCCGCCAGCATCCGGGCCATGTGCATTGGTTATGGGCGCCCGGCCAGATCGCCACAGTGATCGCTGCGATGCCCGGGGCGGCATGGGACGCCTGCGCCGATCCCTCGAACCGGCGCCCTGACGCCTGCGCTGCCCGCTAGTTGTTTTCGATCTGCGGCTTGGGCGCGCCCGGATTGCGCAGATAGTCCACCAGCGCCAGCGTGGCGCGGTCGGGGGGCGGCGTCAGCAACGACACCACGATGATGGTCAGAAACGCCACCGGCGCGCCGAACACGCCCGCCGCGATCGGCTGGATGCCCCACCACAGGTCCACCGGCTGCGTGCGCGAAATGCCCAGCACCCACTCGCGCAGCCACGGATGCGTGTGCGTCATATAGGCGAACGTCACCGCCAGCCCGGCCGCCATGCCCAGCGTGGCGCCCCATTTGTTGGCGCGGCGCCAGAACACGCCCATCACCAGCGCCGGAAAGAACGACGAGGCCGCGAACGAGAACGCCGCCGACACCATGAACAGGATGTCCGCCGGCTTGCGCGCGGCCACCCAGGCCGCCCCAAAGGCCACCACCAGCAGCAGGATCTTTGACACCATCACCCGCCGCGCGGCCGACATGCGCGGCGACACCATCCGGTACCACATGTCGTGCGACAAGGAATTGGACAGCGTCAGCAACAGGCCGTCAGCGGTGGACAGCGCAGCGGCCAGGCCACCCGCCGCCACCAGCGCCGAAATCACGTAAGGCAGCCCGCCGATCTCGGGCATGGCCAGCACCACGACATCCGCACCGATGCTGATTTCACTGAGCTGCACCACGCCGTCGCGGTTGATGTCGGTGACGTCCAGCAGGTTGCTGTCCACCGCGCTCCAGGCGTGGACCCAATTGGGCAAGCTGAGAAAATTCGAGCCCACCACCTGCGTGTAGACCTCGTACTTGACCAGCAGCGCCAGGGCCGGCGCCATGAAGTACAGCAACAGGATGAACAGCAGCGACCAGCACACCGACTTGCGCGCCTCGACCACCGACGACGTGGTGTATGACCGCATCAGGATGTGCGGCATGCCCGCCGTGCCCAGCATCAGGCACAGCACCAACGCCAGGAAGTTGATGCGCATGTTGCGCCGCTCGTCGGGGTCCTTGGACGGAAACGGCTCGGCGTGGGGCGTCAGCGGCGCGGCGCGCGCCTCGAAAGAGGCCTTGGCCTGTGACCAGGCGATCCGCGCTTCGTCGACATTGGGTGGGAACGCAGCCAGCTCCCGTTCGACCGAGCGGATCTCCACCATGGGCGCGTCGCCCGCGTTCAGTTGTGCCAGACGGCTGCGCAGCTTGTCCTTTTCCAGCGTCCAGGATTCGGGCAGGTCGCGCACCCGCTGCGCCATTTCGTCGGCGCGCTCCTGCCAGAGCCGACGCACTTCGATCTCGGCCGGGTCGTTCTGCAGGTAGACCTCTTTTTCCGTCACCTGCTGCAGCACCGCGCCGGCTGACAGCTGGGGGACGGGCATGTCGGTGTGCTTGATGGACAGCCACACCACCGGCACCAGGTAGGCGATGACCAGAATGATGTACTGCCCCACCTGCGTCCACGTGACGGCGCGCATGCCGCCCAGGAACGAACAGACCAGCATGCCGCCCAGCGCCACGAAGATGCCCAATTCGAACGAAATGCCGGTCATGCGCGTGGTAATGATGCCCACGCCGTAGATCTGCGCGACCAGGTAGGTGAACGAGCAGAGAATGGCGCAGGCCACGCCCGCCAGCCGCGGCAGGTTGCCGCCATAGCGCGCGCCCATGAAATCGGGAATGGTGTATTGGCCGAAACGCCGCAGGTAGGGCGCCAGCAGCATCGCCACCAGCACGTAGCCGCCCGTCCAGCCCATGATGTAGGCCAGACCGCCATAGCCCGTCAGGTAGAGCGTGCCGGCCACGCCGATGAACGAGGCCACCGACATCCAGTCGGCCGCGGTCGCCATGCCGTTGTAGATGGCGGGCACCCGCCGCCCCGCCACGTAGTATTCGACCTGGTCCGAGGTGCGGCAGACGATGCCGATCCCCGCGTACAGGCTGACCGTGACCAACAGGAACACGTAGCCGATCCAGTTGCGGGGCAGGCCCAGTATCTCGGCCAGCGCCATCAGCAGGATCATCAGCGCGAAGCCCGCCGTGTACAACACGTAGATTCGGCGCAGCCGGATGTTGAGTTCCTGGGGGGTATCTCCGCCGAAAGGCATCAGCGGTTCCCCTTGGCCTCTTCGGCGCGGCGATCCTCGCGGTTCATGATCCGGGCGTACACCGCGATGAGGATCAGGTAAGCCAGCGGTGCCCCGTAGGCCGCCATCCAGAACGAGAACGGCCAGCCGATGAAGTCGAACGACAGGCCACGAGCGAAATAGGACGGAATGAAGGTCAGCGCGGCCCAGACGACCAGCAACAGCACGATCAGCCAGACGTTGCGGCGCCAATAGCGGGTGGGAACGGACGTCGGGGAGGAAACGCGGGATTCGGGCATAGCTCTAGCGTAAGCAAGACCTGGCGAATATCGCGAAACGCAGCGCGAGAAAATCCGGAGCTGATGAAATGCGGGATTTTTATGCGACAACGGCCGGCACTGCCTGGTGCCAGCCGTTGTGCGTTTTGCTTTTTTTGAGTACTGCTACTTTTTTTATGTACCGGTGCCGCCGGTAATTGCCCATGCAGGGCTTTGTCTCCTCACCTGCATGGGAAGAGATTCTGCACCAGATGCGGGAATGCCACACTAGGGGAATGCCCTAATTCGGCGCATTCATTTACATATTACTTGCACCATTATGGTGCTATTTTAGTTCCGCGTTCCAAATGTTGGGATTTTTACGCTGGAACCGCGGGTTTTCCGCCCCCCTCGGCTCACCCGCAAACGCCCGATATTGAGCATGCCTCAAAAAAAGCGGCGCACGCGACGCCCCGCGCCCACTTCCGGGCATCGCTCCCGGCCGCACCTTGCCATCATGGCGCCCGTTCAGCGCCCCGCCATTGTGCCGCGCCGCTTTTACGTTTCGTTTACACCCCCCCACCAAAGCTATACCCC
The DNA here is from genome assembly GCF_059760725.1 of Achromobacter sp. 1014246743. Taxonomy (NCBI): domain Bacteria; kingdom Pseudomonadati; phylum Pseudomonadota; class Betaproteobacteria; order Burkholderiales; family Alcaligenaceae; genus Achromobacter; species Achromobacter sp. 1014246743. The sequence goes on along the minus strand of NZ_JCBANA010000001.1, from coordinate 148,628 downwards.
GTTTTTACCCCCTGCTCCGTAACCTGCCGGTGTCCTGATTGGTCACACCGCCCGCGCGGTTCGCATCCCCCATGCCGCGCTGGCCCGTCGTTCGAAGGGAGCCAGGCTCCCGGGAGGAAAAACGTGGATGCCATCTATATCGCCGTCTTCGCCGCCATGGCCGGGCTGACCCTAGCCCTGGTCGCATTCTGCGAAGCCTTGTCTTCGGGAGAGCAACCATGACCTGGCTCTATTGGCTGAGCGGCGTCACGGCCGCCCTGCTGTTCGTGTACCTGCTGGTCGCCCTGTTCAAACCGGAGAAGTTCTGATGACTGCCGAATTCGTCGGACTGCTGGTCGTGTACCTGGCAGTCCTGCTCGCGATCTCGCCCTTTCTGGGGCGCTATATCCGCATCGCCATGGAAAACGGGCAATCCCGGCTGACCGCCTGGGGCCGCCCGCTGGAACGTGGCATCTACCGCCTTGCGGGTATCGACCCGCAGGCCGAAATGGGCTGGAAGCGCTATGCGCTGGCCGTTCTTGCCTTCAACGTGCTGGGCGTGGTGGTGGTGTATGCCCTGCAGCGCGTCCAGGGCATGCTGCCGCTGAACCCGGCCGGCCTGGGCGCCGTCTCGCCCGATTCTTCGCTGAACACTGCCATCAGCTTCGTGGCCAACACCAACTGGCAAGGCTACGGCGGCGAATCGACGATGAGCTACCTGACGCAGATGCTGGCGCTGACGGTGCAGAACTTCGTCTCGGCCGCCACCGGCATCGCCGTGCTGTTCGCGCTGATCCGCGGACTGGCCCGCCACTGCTCGGCCACGCTGGGCAACTTCTGGGCCGATATGGTCCGCTGCACGCTGTACGTGCTGCTGCCCCTGTCGCTGGTGCTGGCACTGGCGCTGGTCAGCCAGGGCGTCATCCAGAACCTCAGTCCCTACCAGGAAGTGCAGACGGTCGAAGCCTTGCATTACGACCAACCGCGCGTGGATGCAGAAGGCCAACCGGTGCTGGACGCCAAGGGCCAGCCGGTGACCGACCCGGCCGTGACCCAGACGCAAACGCTGGCGATGGGTCCGGTGGCATCGCAGGAGGCGATCAAGCTGCTGGGCACCAACGGCGGCGGTTTCTTCAACGCCAACTCCGCTCATCCGTTCGAGAATTCGACGGCGCTGTCGAACTTCCTGGAGATGCTGGCGATCCTGGTGATTCCCGCAGCGCTGTGCTTCACCTTCGGTGAAATGGTCGGCAACCGGCGCCAGGGCATCGCCATCCTGGCGGCGATGACCGTGCTGTTCGCGGTGTTCGCACTGACCACGGCCTATTTCGAGCAGCAGGCCAACCCCATGGCCGCACAGGCCGGAGCCGACAGCGCCATGACCGCGTTCTCGCCCGGCGGCAACATGGAAGGCAAGGAAACCCGGTTCGGCATCGCCGCCACATCGCTGTTCGCCACCATCACCACGGCGGCTTCCTGCGGCGCGGTCAACGGCATGCATGACTCGTTGACGGCCATGGGCGGCCTGTCGCCGATGCTGCTGATGCAACTGGGCGAAGTGGTCTTTGGCGGCGTCGGCTCAGGCCTGTACGGCATGCTGGCCTTCGCCATCCTGGGGGTCTTCATCGCCGGGCTGATGATCGGTCGCACGCCGGAATACCTGGGCAAGAAGATCGAGGCCTACGACATGAAGATGGTGTCGATCGTGATCCTGGCGACGCCGCTGCTGGTGCTGGGCGGCACGGCCCTGGCCGTCTCGGTGACGGCGGGCCAGGCGGGGGTGCTGAACCCCGGCATCCATGGCTTCTCCGAAATCCTGTACGCCCTCTCATCGGCCGCCAACAACAACGGCAGCGCCTTCGCCGGGCTGTCCGCCAACACGCCCTTCTACAACGTGCTGCTCGGCATCGCGATGTGGTTCGGCCGCTTCGCCATCATCGTCGCGGTGCTGGCGATGGCGGGCTCGCTGGCGGCCAAGCGCCGCCTGCCCGCCGGCCCCGGCAGCATGCCCACCACCGGCCCCCTCTTCGTGGTGCTGCTGATCGGTGCGGTGCTGCTGGTGGGCGCCCTGACATATGTGCCCGCGCTGGCCCTGGGCCCGGTCGCGGAACACCTGCAACCCTGAATGCAACAGGCTAGGAAAGAAAATGGCCAAGATTGATATGCCAACCCAAGGCGCCGGCGGCGGCGCCGTCCAAGCGCCGTCGGCTCCAGAGCAAGACCGCAAGTTCGGCATGTGGTCGAGCGCGCTCGTCGGCCCCGCCATACTGGACAGCCTGCGCAAGCTCTCGCCAGCGGCGCAGTTGAAGAACCCCGTCATGTTCGTGGTGTACGTGGGCAGCATCCTGACCACGATCCTGTGGGTCATGGCGCTGCGCGGCCAGGCCGAGGCCCCCGCGGGATTCATTCTCGCGATCTCGGTGTGGCTGTGGTTCACGGTACTGTTCGCCAACTTCGCCGAGGCGCTGGCCGAAGGTCGGGGCAAGCAACAGGCCGCCACCCTGCGCGGCCTGCGCACCACCATCAATGCGCGGCTGCTCAAGGGCTTTCGCGACGAAGACGCCAGCCGCGCCCAGCCCGACCGGTGGCGCAACCAGGCGGTCAGCCAGGCCTCGGGCCTGCTGCGCCGCAATGACGTGGTGCTGGTCGAAGCCGGCGAAACCATTCCGGGCGACGGTCAGGTAATTGCGGGCGTGGCGTCCGTGGACGAAAGCGCCATCACCGGCGAATCGGCCCCCGTCATCCGCGAATCGGGCGGCGATTTCTCGTCGGTCACCGGTGGCACCCGCGTGCTGTCCGACTGGATCTTCGTGCGCATCGCCGCCGATCCGGGTGAAAGCTTCCTGGACCGCATGATTGCCATGGTCGAAGGCGCCAAGCGCCAGAAGACCCCCAACGAGCTGGCCCTGACCATTCTGCTGGTCGGCCTGACGGTGGTGTTCCTGCTGGTGGTCGCGACCCTGATGCCGTTCTCGATCTATTCGGTGTCGGCGGCAGGCGGCGGCAGCGCCGTCACGGTGACGGTGCTGGTGGCATTGCTGGTGTGCCTGATCCCCACCACCATCGGCGGCCTGCTGTCGGCCATCGGCGTGGCGGGCATGAGCCGCATGATGGGCGCCAACGTCATCGCCACCTCGGGCCGCGCGGTGGAAGCCGCGGGCGACGTCGACGTGCTGCTGCTGGACAAGACCGGCACCATCACCTTCGGCAACCGCCAGGCTTCCACCTTCCTGCCCGCGCCCGGCGTCTCGCCGCGTGAGCTGGCCGATGCCGCCCGGCTGGCCTCGCTGGCCGACGAAACACCCGAGGGCCGCAGCATCGTGTCGTTGGCGGACAAGTCCATCCACGCGCCGGCCCACCATGCGGCGGACGCCGAGTACGTGCCCTTCACCGCGCAATCACGTATGAGCGGCGTGAACCTGAAGGACCGCATGATCCGCAAAGGCGCCGTCGACGCCGTGCAGGCCTGGCTGGCCGCACAGGATGCCGTGGTGCCCGAACAGGTGCTGCGCCTGGCGGAAGACGTGGCGCGCCGCGGCAGCACCCCGCTGATGGTCAGCGACGGCAACCGTGCGCTGGGCGTGGTCGAGCTCAAGGACATCGTCAAGCCGGACATCCAGTCGCGCTTCGCCGAACTGCGCCGCATGGGCATCAAGACGGTGATGATCACCGGCGACAACAAGCTCACCGCCGCGTCCATCGCGGCCGAAGCCGGCGTCGATGACTTCCTGGCCGAAGCCACGCCGGAGGCCAAGCTGAAGCTGATCCGCGCCTACCAGGGCGAAGGCCGGCTGGTGGCGATGACCGGCGACGGCACCAACGACGCACCGGCGCTGGCGCAGGCCGACGTGGCGGTGGCGATGAACTCGGGCACGCAGGCCGCCAAAGAGGCCGGCAACATGGTGGACCTGGACTCCAACCCCACCAAGCTGATCGAGATCGTCGAAATCGGCAAGCAGATGCTGATGACGCGCGGCGCCCTGACCACGTTCAGCGTCGCCAACGACGTGGCCAAGTACTTCGCCATCATTCCGGCCGCGTTCGCCACCGTGTATCCGCAACTGAACGTGCTGAACATCATGGGCCTGGCCACGCCGGCCTCGGCCATCCTGTCGGCCGTGATCTTCAACGCGCTCATCATCATCGTGCTGATCCCGCTGGCCCTGAAAGGCGTGCGCTACCGGCCGCTGGGCGCATCCGTCCTGCTGCGTCGCAACCTGCTGATCTACGGGCTGGGCGGCCTGCTGGTGCCCTTCGTCGGCATCAAGCTGGTCGACATGGTGCTGGCCGCCCTGGGCTGGGTCTGACCCATGCCTGTCACTGGAAAGGAAACCGTCATGAAACAAGCACTCTCCCTGCCGCGCCAAGGCGGCATCCTGCGCCCCGCGCTGGTCGTCTTCGCCGCCCTGTCCCTGGTGACGGGCCTGGCCTACCCCTTCCTGACCACCGGCATCGCCGCCGCCGTGTTCCCGCACGAAGCGTCCGGCTCGCTGATCCGCCAGGGCGACAAGGTGGTCGGTTCGGAATGGATCGGCCAGTCGTTCAGCGCACCCCAGTATTTCTGGGGCCGGCCGTCGGCGACCTCGCCCATGCCGTACAACGGCGCCAACTCCGGCGGATCGAACCTGGGTCCGCGCAACCCGGCGTTGGCCGAGGCCATCCAGGCCCGCATTGCAGCGCTGAAGGCCGCCGATCCCGACAATCCCACGCCGGTGCCGGTGGACCTGATCACGGCTTCCGGCAGCGGCCTGGACCCGCACATCAGTCCGGCGGCCGCGGCCTACCAGGCCGCCCGCGTGGCCCGCGCCCGCAACCTGCCGCGCGACCAGGTCGACGCCCTGATCCTGGCCAATACCACCAAGCCCTGGCTGGGCGTACTGGGCGACCCGGTGGTCAACGTGCTGATGCTGAACCTGGCGCTGGACAAGCTGGCGCCGGTCAAATGAAGCGCGGGCGTATAGTATTGCCAGCCGTTCCCACCCTTCACCTGCGCGTCCATGGCTGACAATGCTGGCGAGCGTCCCGATCCGGACGCGCTCCTGAAAACCCTAGACGACGCCGCGCGCCAGGCGGTGCGCGGCAAGTTGCGGGTCTACTTCGGGTCATCGGCCGGCGTGGGCAAGACCTACGCCATGCTCGTTGCCGCCCGCGCCCATGCCGCGCAAGGGGCCCGGGTGCTGGCCGGCATCGTCGAAACGCATGGGCGGCGCGAAACCGCCGCCCTGCTCGACGGGCTGACGGTGCTGCCCCTGAAAGACGTCTCGTATCGCGGCCACTCGCTCAAGGAATTCGACCTGGACGGCGCGCTGGCAGCGCACCCCGACCTGGTGCTGGTCGACGAACTGGCGCATTCCAACGCGCCCGGCTCGCGTCACGCCAAACGCTGGCAGGACATCCAGGAACTGCTGGCTGCCGGCATCGACGTCTGGACCACGCTGAACGTACAGCACCTGGACAGCCTGAACGAGGCCGTCGGCAGCATCACCGGCGTGCGGGTCTGGGAAACCGTACCCGACGAAGTCTTCGACGCCGCCGACGAAGTCATCCTGGTGGACCTGTCGGCCGACGAACTGCTGCGCCGCCTGAAGGAAGGCAAGGTCTACCTGCCCGAGCAGGCGCGCCATGCCACCCGCAATTTCTTCCGCAAGGGCAACCTGATCGCGCTGCGCGAGCTGGCGCTGCGCCGCACGGCCGACCATGTTGACGATGACGTCCAGGCCTATCGCCGCGACCGCGCCATCGAACCGGTCTGGCGCACGCGCGAAGCCGTGGTTGCCTGCATCGGTGCAGACGGCGATGCGGAATACGTCATCCGCAGCGCGCACCGCCTGAGCCAGCAGCTGGAATGCGACCTGCACGTCGTCACCATCGACGTGCCGCGCGCGGCGCCCCCGCCGCAAGCGGAACAGGAGCGGCTGCAGCGCAGCCTGGCGCTGGCCGACTCGCTGGGCGCGCGCAGCGAGACGCTGGCAGGCGGCGACATGGTCGATGCCGTGGTGCGCTACGTGCGCCGCCACAACATCACCAAGGCCATCGTCGGGCGCACCCGCGCCAGCGGCCTGCAGCGTCTGCGGCTGTCGCTGTCCGCCCTGCTGAATGCGGCCCTCAGCCCCGGCTGGCTGTGGCGCCGTCACAGCTTCGCCGACATGCTGGCTGCCGGCTGCCCTGAAATCGACATCATCCGACTCGGCGCGCCGCCCCTGCCGGCGGCCACCGCCCCCGGACGCGATCCGCTGACGCTGGGCCGCCGTCAACGCCAGTCGGTGGACGAACGCGGCTCGCCGCCCTGGACCGGCTACGCCTGGGCACTGTGCTATTGCGCCGCCGCCACCGCGCTGTCGGCATTGGCATTTCCGGCCCTGCACCAGACCAACATCGTGATGCTGTTCCTGCTGGCGGTGGTGGCGGTGGCGCTGCGGCACGGGCGAGGGCCGGCGGCGCTGGCTTCCGTCGTCAGCGTAGGCCTGTTCGACTTCTTCTTCGTCCAGCCGCTGGCCTCCTTCGCGGTGTCGGACGTGCAATACCTGCTGACCTTCGGCGTGCTGCTGGCCGTGGGGCTGCTCATCGGCCAGCTCACGGCCGGCCTGCGCCTGCAGGCGCAAGCCTCGGTCAAGCGCGAAACCGACGCCCGCAGCCTGTATGAATTCGCGCGCGAACTATCGTCGGCACTGCTGCCCGAGCAGATCGTCGCGTCCGCAGGCGCCTTCGTCCACGCCACCTTCGGCTCGCGCTGCGCGCTCTACATCCTGGGGTTGGACGACCGCCTGAAACTGGCCTCGCCTGCCGCCGACGACATGCCGCCCCTGGAATCGGCGCTGGCCCAATGGGTCTACGACCACGGCCAGCCCGCCGGCGCCGGTACCGCCACGCTGTCCAACAGCGACCTGCTGTACCTGCCCCTGAAGGCCCCGATGCGCACCCGCGGCGTGCTGGCCCTGGCCGCGCCACGCCGCAGCCTGTTCTCGAATCCCGATTCACGTCGCCAGATCGAGGCCTACGCCACCCTCATTGCCATCGCGCTGGAACGCCTGCACTACGTCGAAGTGGCGCAGCAGGCCCTGGTGAGCATGGAATCCGAAAAACTGCGCAATTCCCTGCTGGCGGCGGTATCACATGACCTGCGCACGCCACTGACCAGCCTGGTCGGCATGACCGACACGCTGATGCGCCGCCAGGCCTCGCTGCCCGACGACATCCAGGACACCATCCGCGCCATGCGCGACCAGGCCCAGCGCATGCATGCCCTGGTTGCCAATCTGCTGGACATGGCCCGCCTGCAAAGCCGCGACACACCGCTGCGGCCGGAATGGCAGTCGATCGAAGAATTGGTGGGCGCATCCCTGGCGGCCATGCGCGAGGCGCTGGCCGCCCATCGCGTATCGGTCGACAGCCTGTCGGGCCTGCCGCTGGTCGAGTGCGACGGCGTGCTGATCGAACGGGTGCTGTGCAACCTGCTGGAAAACGCCGCCAAATACACCCCGGCCGGCAGCGCCATCCGCGTGCACGCCATGGCGCAGGACGGTGAACTGCGCGTCGCCGTCTGCGACAACGGCCCCGGCGTCGCGCCCGGCGCCGAACGCCGCATCTTCGAGAAATTCACCCGCGGCGAGCGCGAGTCGGCCACCCCCGGCGTCGGCCTGGGCCTGGCCGTGTGCGAAGCCATCGTCACCGCCCACCACGGCCGCATCTGGGTCGAGCATGCACCTGGCCAGCCGTCCGGCGCACAGTTCGTCTTCACGCTGCCGCTGGGCACGCCGCCCCCGATCCAACCCGAAATCGCCTGAGCCCGCCGTATGTTCGACTTTCAGCCTACCGTCCTCATCATCGAAGACGACGCCAATATCCGCCGCTTCGTGCGCCAGGCCCTGGAAAGCGAGGGCTGCGCCGTCTATGAGGCCGACACGGTCAAGCGCGGCCTGATCGAGGCGGGCACGCGCCAGCCTGACGCCGTGGTGCTGGACCTGGGCCTGCCCGACGAAGACGGCATGACCTTGATCCGCGAACTGCGCGGCTGGACCGAAGTGCCCGTACTGGTGCTGTCCGCCCGCACTGCCGAAGCCGACAAGGTGGCGGCGCTGGATGCGGGCGCCGACGACTACCTGACCAAGCCGTTCGGCGTCAGCGAACTGCTGGCGCGGCTGCGCGTGCTGCTGCGGCGCCATGCCCGCGGCGGCGCCGGCAGCGCAGCCGAAATCACCTTCGGCGAGGTGCGCGTGGATTTCGCCAAGCGCGTGGTCGAGCGCGCGGGCCAGCACGTGCACCTGACCGCCATGGAATACCGCCTGCTGGCCGCCCTGCTGGCGCACCGTGGCAAGGTCATGACGCACCGCGAGCTGCTGCGCGAGGTCTGGGGCCCTTCACATGTGGAAAGCAACCATTACCTGCGGATCTACATGGGCCATCTGCGCCAGAAGCTGGAAGCGGACCCCGCACAACCCGTGTATCTGCTGACCGAGATTGGCGTGGGCTACCGCTTCGCGGGATAAGCCTCGCATTGACACGCCTTTTACGCGGGGCGCAGCAGTCTTGTCTCGCCGTTTATGCCGCTTCTCCTATTGTGGCGATCCCGTCCAACACAGGAGAAGTCCATGCCCCGCAACACCCTGGCCGCGCTCGCACTGCTGGCCCTTGCCGCCCCTGCTTGCGCTGCCGATGCCCCCGGCGCCAGCGAACCGGCCCCCGAGTATTCGCTGACCGCCAACGTCACCCTGGCCAGCCAGTATCGCTACCGCGGCCTGATGCAGACCAACAACAAGCCCGCCATCCAGGGCGGCTTCGATTTCACCCACGCCAGCGGCCTGTACCTGGGCAACTGGAACTCCAGCATCAGCTGGCTGGGCGACAGCAACCATGACGTGTCCGCTCCCGTGGAAATGGATTTCTACGGCGGCTACAAGGGCAACCTGGCGCAAGACGTGCCCTTCGACCTGGGCGTGCTGCAGTACTACTATCCCGGCGACTACCCGTCGGGTTTCACCAGCCCCGACACCACCGAGCTGTATGCCGGCCTGGGCTATGGCCCGGTCATGTTCAAGTATTCCGTCGCCGTGACCAACCTGTTCGGGTTCGCCGACAGCAAGTACAGCCAGTACTTCGACCTGACGGGCAACTTCGACACCGGCATCTGGGGCTTGAGCGTCAACGCCCACGTCGGCCGCCAGACGGTGCGCAACGTCAATGACGGTTCGTACACCGATTGGAAGCTGGGGCTGACCAAGGACTTCGGCCATGGCCTGGCCGTGTCCGTCGCCTACCTGGACACGAATGCCGACCGCGCCGTCTACACCAACAGCCACGGCCGCTATATGGGCCGTGCCACGGGGCTGCTGTCCATCACCAAGACCTTCTGAGCCGGGCCGGGCGTTGACGCGCTTTTTACGCGCCGCGCCCGTATTTATCGGCAGGTTTTATGGTCCGCTTTCTATAGTGGAACCGTCATCAACCAACCGGATACGCGGTACGCCGCCCCGGCGGCGCCGCCCCGCAAACGCCATGATCCCCCGACAAGAACGCAGCAGGCCCGCCTCCTTTGATCGTCCGGCCCCTTCCCAGACGCCGAATGCCCCCGAGATGGTCTCGTTGACCGTCCGGATCGACACGCTGGACGCCTTGAAGGTGCGGCTGGCCCTGCACCGTGAACTGGGCGAACGCATCGGCGTCTATGTGCTCTCGGTGGACCATGCGCACGGCCAGAGCGTGCTGCAATTGCACTGCACCCAGGACCAGGTCGACGCCTTGATGCACGCGGTGATGTGCGGCCTGCCCCAGGCGGAATTCGGCCCGCTGCGCCGCGCCGCTGCCATCACGGTGCAGTAAGCCATGGACGCTCCCGTGCAAACCGCCTCTTTCGAAGGCCTCTGGCTGCCGATGGTCACGCCCATGCGCGGCGGCTACGTGGATTGCGAGGCAGCCCAGGCGCTGGCGCGCTACTACCGCAACGCCGGCATCGCGGGCCTGGTGCTGTTCGGATCGACCGGCGAAGGCAATCTGTTGGCCATTCCAGAAAAAATCGACATGATCGAGGCCATCCGACAAGATCCGCACGCCCTGCCGCTGGTGTTCGGCGCGGGTGGCGTCGACACGCGCGGCGTGGCCGCTGCGATCCGCCGCCTGGACAAATATGAACCGGCCGGCTATCTCGTGCCGCCCCCCTATTATCTGGGTCCTTCGCAGCAGGGCATCCTGTGGCATTACCGGCAGATCGCGTGGGCCACCCAGCGCCCCATCATCCTGTACAACATCCCCAAGCGCGTGGGCGTCACCATGACGGTCGAAACCATGGAGGCCCTGGCCTTGCTGCCCAACTTCAGCGCGGTCAAGGAATGCAATCCGCCCGTGCTCATGGCGCTGAACGCGCGCGGTCACCTCAATGCCCTCTGCGGCGAAGACCAGGCCCTGCTGGATCATTTCCTGGCAGGAGGCCGCGGCGCGATTCCCGCGGCGGCGCACCTGTTCCCGGAGCGCTTCGTCGAAGTCATGCAACTGGCTCGCGATGGCCATGCCGAAGCCGCACGCGAACTGTTCGAGCCGCTGCGCGGCCTGATCCGGCTGTTGTTCGCCGAGCCCAACCCCGCGCCCATCAAGCGAGCGCTGGCCCTGCAGGGGCTGATTGCCGACGAACTGCGCTTGCCCATGACCAGCGCAACCCGCGAACTCACGCCCCGCCTGCAACGCGCCATGAGCGTGGTGCAGGGCTCGCCTAGTAGGCTGCAGACAGCCTGAACACCGCCACCGCGCGCGCCAGGTCATCGGCCTGATCGTGCAAGGTGGCGGCCGACGCCGCAAACTCCTCGACCAGCGCGGCATTCTGCTGCGTCACGCTATCCAGATGCGTGACCGCCTGGTTGATCTGCTCGATGCCCACGCTCTGCTCGGCCGATGCCGTGGCAATCTCGCCCATCAGCGGCGCACTGGTGGCGGCCGATTCCAGCACGCTGCTCATGGTGGCGCTGGCCTGCTCCACCCGCAGGCTGCCGCGCGATACCGAGTCGGACGACGCCTCGATCAGCGTCTTGATTTCCTTGGCGGCGGTGGCCGAGCGCTGCGCGAGCGCGCGCACCTCGCCCGCCACCACGGCAAAGCCGCGGCCCTGCTCACCGGCCCGGGCCGCCTCGACGGCGGCGTTCAGCGCCAGGATATTGGTCTGGAACGCAATTTCGTCGATCAGGCGAATGATCTCGTCGATGCGCTGCGAGCTCTGCGAGATTTCACGCATTGCGTCGATCGCATGCTGGGTTTCTTCGCTGCCCTGGCGCGCCCGTTGCGCCGACTCACCCGCCAATGCGCTGACTTCGCGCACATGGTCGGCGCTTTGCCTGGCGGTCGCCGTGATCTGTTCGACGCTGGCCGCAGTCTGCTCCAGCGCGGCGGCCTGCTTCTCGGTACGGTCGTGCAGGTCCATGCTGCCGGCCGCGATCTGGCGCGACGCCGCCGCGATCGATCCGGTCGAATGCACGATACTGCGTACCGCCACGTCCAGGCGTTCCTGCATCAACGCCATGGCGTCGAACAGCCGCCCGATCTCGCCGCGGTGATGGCGCGAAATGATGCTGGACAGGTCGCCTTGCGCCACGCGTTCGCATACCGCCACGGCCTCGTCCAGCGGCCGGATGATATGCGAGCGGAAGAACCGCAAAGCCGCCGCCAGCAACAGTGCGAGCAGCACCAGCGTCACGGTGCCCTGGCGCCAAAGCGTCTTGAAGAAGGCCGCATCGACGTCGTCGACGTACAGGCCGGTGAATATCAGCCAGCCCCACTCCTTGTCGTAGGCCGCGTAGCTGATCTTGGGCAGCGCATCGTCGGCACCCGGCCTCGGAAAACGATATTCCACGAAGCCGCCACCGTCTTTGCCTTGGGCGTAGAGGTTCTCGAATATCGGCGCACCGTCGCTGTCCTTGATGGCGCGGACATTGGTGCCCACCAGCTTCGCGTCGGGGTGCACCAGCAGGGCATAGCCATCGTCAAACACGCCGACATAGCCATCCGCGCCATAACGCAGCTGGGCCAGCCGCTGCGCGACGTTGCGCTTGGCCTGCATCGCAGTCAATCCCTCGTCGACCGCGCGCTGCTTGCCGTTCTGCACGATGCTCGCAGCCAGATCCAGCACATGCCGCAGTTCCGTCTTGCGCTCGGCCAACATTTCGGCGCGCCGCTCCCACGCGTCCCAGGCGCCCAGCGCCAACACGGCTGCGCCGATGGCGAATACGAACCACAGCAGCTCTCGACGCAAGCTTGAATTACTCATAGCCCCTCTTCTTCAGGTCCCTCCGCACCTAATAACCAAAGGCAGCAGAATGTGACGGTTTATATATTGAGTGCCGTCAGAATACGGGGGAGTGGCAGGGTTTTCACCTACCAGAGGAAGGTCGCTTGATCTACATCAAGCCCGCATCGCATTTGCACGCGCCGCGCGCGGACGAAAAAAAACAAGGCTGCAAAGCCTTGTTTTTTCCTGAAGCACAGGGCCTTACGGCCCCGCCTATCGTTTCACCGCCAGGCGCTGCTGCGCCAGGCCGGTTCGTGCGGAGGTCAATGCGTACAACACCACGACGGTCACCGCATAGATCGGCACGCTGCGCATGTTGCGGAACATCATCTCGGACAGGCTGAAGGTGAAATACCCCAGGCAGAACAGCATGCCGATCTGAGCACCCACATGCACGACCGGATCGTCACTGCGGGATCGACGCCAGAACACCACTGCGGGAATCAGGTACAACGCCAGCATGCTCAGCAACCCCAGCGCCCCGTAGCCTGCCAAGGCCCCCAGCATATCGTTGTGCGGCTCGCCATAATCGGTCGATACGAGCTTGGTCACAATGCCTTTTTCTTCCATCTTGGCAAGCTCCGAACGGAAACTGGACCCGCCCACGCCAACAATGGGACTTTCCTTGAACATCAGCCAGGAGGCATTCCACAACTGGATACGAATCCCGACTGACGTGTCGCGTTCATCTTTTGCATAGCTGGTGACGTCAGTCAGTACCCCCCGCCAACGGCTTTCCGTGGAATTCCAGGACGCCACCGCCACCGCAGCCAGCAGGGCAATCATGGCGGCAACGAAATACGCCTTGACCCGCAAAGACCATTGCCGCTTGGTCACGAGATAGACGAAACCGAAAACCAGCAGCAGCACCCAGCTGCTGCGCGTCTGCGAGACCCACACACCGTAAACGGTCAGCGGCACGGCAAGGATCTTGAGCGCGGCTTCCAGCCTGGGCCAGGGAGACAGCTTCCAGGGCAACATCAGACAGGAGGCGAGCCCGAAGAACATCGTCAGATCCGCGAAAGCGACGGCGTTGTACTTGCCCCCGTAATCCGACACGGCGCCACGGCCCAATTCCGGCGTGGACATGATCACGACCAGCATGATGGCACCCGCGTATGCGCCAAACAGCAAACTCCATTGCACTTGCTGCAGCCAATTGCGCGGCACGCGCAACAGTACCCAGCAAACAGGTATTGCGAGCGCAAAACGCAGCAGCTTCTCGACCTCGGAAGAGCTCCAGATACCCAGATAGCTGCTACTGATCAGCATTGCCGCCCCGGGAGCAGCCAGGGCAATGGCAATGGCCCGCATCTCGCGAAATTCGAACGGCTCGTACCGACGGACCGCGTTATAGCCCAGCGCAAACAGGGCAATGATGGCACTCAGGTAGATGATGGCCGGGCCGCCAACGGCGCTGGTCAAGGCCAGGGCAGGCACCAGTAGCGCCAGGACGGCGATCGTAGGTAGACAAAAAGAAGGCATGGATCGCGTTGGTTTGACCAGTCCGACAAGAATCTGGCCGCAAGTTCAAGTCAGGAAGGTTCAGACCACGTTGCCGTCGTGCCGCCCCGAACAATGATTCGGTGCCCCCGGTGGTGGACGGAGGCTCGGCACGCAACGGCAATAATCAAAATCAGACCCGTTTCAGCGGGGACATCGACTTCTTGTAGTCCCGCGTCAAGCCCTCGAAGGCTGCCATGACGCTGCCCGGTCGCAGCCACTCGCGCCACAGCCGGTCACGCCAGCGGCCCCCGGGAATATAAACCGGATAGGCGATGCGAGACATCGACCAGCCGGGCCGCCACGCCTTGGTGCGCGTAGGCCGTCCCGTGAGGGTCAAGGTCGGCACACCGACACTCGAGGCAAGGTGCCCGATGCCCGACTCGTTGCCAATGAACCAGCCGCACTCATGGATGAATGCCGCCACGTCCGACAACGACGGAGACTGCTGGATCGCCAGGCCGGCGTCGGTGAGGCAGGTCCATTCCGCCCGCTCATGCGGCGCCAGGATGAACACCGGCTCGTATCCCTGGCGCTTGAGCCGCAGGCCCAGTTCAACGAAATGCCGAGGCGCCCAGCACCGTTGGGCTCCCGTGGAGGACGGATGCACCGCGACTCGCGTTTCGTAGTGACGATGGCGCCCCGCCACGGGCGGCCTCAATCCGATATCCGTGCCAGACAGGGGCAAGCCCAAGGCATCGCGACAGAAGTCGCTGATCTGATTGAGTTTCACGAAGCCCTTGCCGGTAATCACGACATGGGCGTCATAGTAGAAATAGGCCTTCGCATAGGCATGCAAGGCATAAGGCCAACCCACATGCATCTGGGCCGCGCAGTCGTAGTCGGCCAGCACCGCCGCGGCATCCTGCTCCGAGAGCGAGGGACGAATATCCAACCCGGGAAACCAGCTTCGCAGCCCATAAGCAAAATCGCCGAATATGGAGACCTCGCGCCCGTGCGCAACCAGATTGTGCGCCATAGTCATCATCAATAGCGTGTCACCCAGCCGGGGCGCCATCAAGAGCGCAATCCGCTTGGCGTCGCGCAGGCCGCCGACGCATGCCGGGGCATCGTAAGGCGGCATATCGGAAGCAGGTTTTGCCATATCTCGGAAAATCAGCGGAACTGAAGAATCGCCGCGAAGAAGGGACGAATTATACTGCCCCTGAACTAACAATTTGAATTGATTTGATGTATATGAACTTAATCAATCGCCAAGCGGCACCAGGTTTCCAATAATCGCCACGGCTGTCCGCCCGATTCAAAAAAAACCCGCAGGCCGGATTCGGCTTGCGGGTTTTTCCTGTAATGGCCGGACTTGCCTCGGATCACATGTTGTCGATCATGACCTGCCCGAAACCCGAGCAGGACACCTGCGTGGCCCCTTCCAGCAGGCGGGCGAAGTCGTACGTGACCTTCTTGGACAGGATCGATTTCTCCATGCTGGAGATGATCAGGTCCGCGGCCTCGGTCCAGCCCATGTGGCGCAACATCATTTCGGCCGACAGGATTTCAGAACCCGGGTTGACGTAGTCCTTGCCGGCGTACTTGGGCGCCGTACCGTGGGTGGCCTCGAACATGGCGACCGAATCCGACAGATTGGCGCCCGGGGCGATGCCGATGCCACCCACCTGCGCCGCCAGCGCGTCGGAGATGTAGTCGCCGTTCAGGTTCAGCGTGGCGATGACGTCGTATTCGGCGGGGCGCAGCAGGATCTGCTGCAGGAACGCATCGGCGATGACGTCCTTGACGATGATCTCGCGACCCGTCTTGGGATTCTTGAACTTGCACCACGGGCCGCCATCGATCAGTTGCGCACCGAATTCCTTCTGCAGCAAGGCATAGCCCCAATCGCGGAAGCCACCTTCGGTGAACTTCATGATGTTGCCCTTGTGCACCAGGGTCAGCGATGTACGATCGTTGTCGATGACGTACTGGGCGGCCTTGCGCACCAGGCGCTCGGTGCCTTCGCGCGACACCGGCTTGATACCGATGGACGAGGTGTTGGGGAAACGGATCTTCTTGACGCCGAGCTTGGTCTGCAGGAACTGGATCAGCTCCTTGGCCTGCTCGCTCTCGGCCATGTATTCGATGCCGGCGTAGATGTCTTCCGAGTTCTCGCGGAAGATGACCATGTTGGTCTTTTCGGGTTCGCGTACCGGCGAGGGCACGCCCTTGAAATACGCCACCGGGCGCAGGCAGACGTACAAGTCGAGCTGCTGGCGCAGCGCCACGTTCAGCGAACGGATGCCGCCACCGACCGGCGTGGTGAGCGGGCCCTTGATCGAGACCACGTAGTCTTTGACGACTTCCAGGGTTTCATCGGGCAGCCAGACGTCGGGGCCGTAGACCTTGGTGGCCTTTTCGCCGGCATAGACTTCCATCCAGTGGATCTTGCGCTTGCCGCCGTAGGCCTTCTGCACGGCCGCATCGACGACCTTGATCATCACGGGGGTGATGTCAGCACCGGTACCATCACCCTCGATATAGGGCACGATGGGCTGTTCAGGCACATTCAGCGAGAAATCAGCGTTGACCGTGATCTTCTGGCCCCCAGCGGGCACCTTGATATGTTGATAGGACATGAATGCTCCATTTGCTCCGGGTGGTTTTTCTGCACGCGCGCGCCGCATCGGCTGGCGTGCGGTCCGCGGGCCGCGCGGCCTGGCGAAACGCGCACTGGATGGCGGATAGCAACCAATTCTATATCGCATTGGCGGCTTCGGGCGGCCGCCACGGCGGCGGGCGGTAAAATAAAGCCCTCTCTAGCCCGTATGGCGTCCCCCAGATGTTCAACCCCTCCCGCGACCAAGTCCGCGAATTCTTCATCGAAACCTGGCGCAAGCACCGTGCCAACGAGGTCCTGACCCCGCTGGAAGCCATGGCCCTGGACTGGATCATCGAGCATCCCGAATACCACGGCGACCTCGAAAGCCCCGAAGCGATGACGGCGGAATACGCCGTGGAAAAGGGGCGCACCAACCCGTTCCTGCACCTGTCGATGCACCTGGCCATTGCCGAGCAGTTGTCGATCGACCATCCGCCAGGCATCCGCGCCGCCTACCAGCGCCTGGTGGCCCGCAGCGATGCCCACCAGGCCGCGCACGAGATCATGGAATGCCTGGGCCGTGTGGTCTGGGAAGCACAGCGCCTGGGTACGCCGCTGGACAGCGACACCTACATCGACCTGATCCGCCAGCGCGCCGAGCGCTGAGCCCCCCCGGAATCTGTGCCCCCAAAGCAAAAACCCTCGGCAAGCCGAGGGTTTTTGCTGGATGGCCCGCCGCGCGACTTACTTGCGCACACCCAGGTCGCTGGGCAGCGAGGCCAGCCAGGCGGCAACGTTGCTGATGTCCTGGTCGGACAACTGCGTGGCAAAAGCGCCCATGATGGGATTCTTGCGCACATTGGCCGTGGCCGCGCTGCCCGACGCACCGCGGCGGTAGGCCTTGAGCGCATGCACCAGGTAGTCGGCGTGCTGGCCGGCCAGCGTGGGGTAGGCCGGGTCCACCGCGGTCTTGGCGTCGGTGCCATGGCACGAGGCACAATTGAATTTGTCGAACACGGCCTTGCCGGCGGCCAGGTCCTGGGCCTGGGCGGCAGCGCCCGAAATGGCCAGCGTTGCGCCCGCAAGGGCAAGCATGATGCGGTTCATGTGGTTGCCCCCTTATTTCAGATTCGAGTAGTACGCGGCGAGATCGGCGATGTCCTGGTCGGACAGGCTGCCGGCAATGGCATCCATCGTGGGATGGCTGCGCGCGCCTTTCTTGTACTCGTTGAGGGCGGCCTCGATGTATTTGGCGTTCTGGCCGGCGATCTTCGGAACGTGGTACAGCTCGGGGAACGTCGCCTTGTAGCCCTCGATGCCGTGGCAACCGATGCACATCGAGACCTTGTCGCGGGCGTTCTGGACATTACCGACCGGCGCTGCGTCTGCAGCAATCGCCTGGCCGGCGATCGCACAGGATGCCACTGCGGCCAACACGGAAACCGTGCACTTCAGAGAGAATCGCAACTTCATTGGGATGGCTCTTCTTGGTATGGCTTATGGACTAGGGCCTGCTCACACGAAAAGGCCCCCGGCAAACACGTTGCGGGTCGAACCCAACTGCAAAACCGCCTGATTGTACGATAATTGCTCAGGATTAATACCTTAAGATGGTCTTGATCCCCGTCAACCCCGAGAAGCCCGCCGATCCATGTCCGCCGCCCAGACCGCCCCTTCCGCACCGCCCGTCCGCTTCGACGGCACCGACAGCTACGTTGCCACCGATGACCTGAAACTCGCCGTCAACGCCGCACTCACGTTGCAGCGGCCGCTGCTGATCAAGGGTGAACCCGGCACCGGCAAGACCATGCTGGCCGAGGAAGTCGCGCGTGCGCTGGGCCGCCCGCTGCTGCAGTGGCACATCAAGTCCACCACCAAGGCGCACCAGGGCCTGTACGAGTACGACGCGGTC
This sequence comes from Achromobacter sp. 1014246743, assembly GCF_059760725.1. NCBI lineage: Bacteria > Pseudomonadati > Pseudomonadota > Betaproteobacteria > Burkholderiales > Alcaligenaceae > Achromobacter > Achromobacter sp. 1014246743. The sequence goes on along the minus strand of NZ_JCBANA010000001.1, from coordinate 130,421 downwards.
TCGCGCCTGCGCGACTCGCAGCTTGGCGACGAAAAGGTCCGAGACATTCGCAACTACATCGTGCAGGGCACGCTGTGGCAGGCCTTCGATGCCGAGCAGCCCGTGGTGCTGCTGATCGACGAAATCGACAAAGCCGACATCGAATTTCCCAACGACCTGCTGCGCGAACTGGACCGCATGGAGTTCCATGTGTACGAAACGCGCCAGACGATCTCGGCGCGCCACCGGCCGCTGGTCATCATCACGTCCAATAACGAGAAAGACCTGCCGGACGCCTTCCTGCGCCGCTGCTTTTTCCACTACATCCGCTTCCCCGACCGCGAAACCATGCGCGAGATCGTGGGTGTGCACTTCCCCGAGCTCAAGCAGGACGTGCTGCGCGCCGCGCTGGACACTTTCTTCAGCCTGCGCGATGCCCCCGGCCTGAAGAAAAAGCCGTCCACCTCCGAACTGCTCGACTGGCTGCGCCTGTTGCTGGCCGAAGACGTCAGCGCCGCGCAGATCGACGCGCACACGGCCACCGCGGTGCCGCTCATGGCCGGTGCCTTGCTCAAGAACGAACAAGACGTGCACCTGCTCGAACGCCTGGCCGCCATGACGCGCGGCGCACCGCGCCGCTAGCCGCGGCGCATTTCGGGCCACGTCCATGCTGATCGACTTCTTCTACCACTTGCGGGCCCACAAGTTGCCCGTCTCGGTGCAGGAATACCTGACGCTCGTGGATGCGCTGCGCCAGGACTTGATGACGCCCACGCTGGACGACTTCTATTTCCTCGCCCGCGCCACGCTGGTCAAGGACGAATCGCTCTACGACCGCTACGACAAGGCCTTCGGCGCCTACTACAAAGGCATCGAGGCCGCGTTGCCGGCCGGCAAGGACATCCCGCTGGACTGGCTCATCAAGCAGTTCGAGAAGAGCCTGTCGCCCGAGGAAAAGGCCGCCATCGAAAAGCACGGCTGGGACAAGCTGATGGAGCTCTTCAAAGAACGCATGCAAGAGCAGAAAGAGCGCCACGCGGGCGGCAGCAAATGGATCGGCACCGGCGGCACATCGCCGTTCGGCAACGGCGGCTATCACCCCGAAGGCATTCGCGTGGGCGGCCAGTCGGCCGGCAACCGCAGCGCGGTCAAGGTCTGGGACATGCGCCAGTTCAAGGACTACGACGACCAGGTCGAACTGGGCACGCGCAATTTCAAGGTTGCCCTGCGGCGGCTGCGGCGCTTCGCGCGGCAAGGCGCCGAGCTTGAACTCGACCTGGACGACACCATCGCCAGTACTGCGCGCAACGCCGGCCACCTGGACTTGCGCATGGTGCCCGAGCGCCACAACACCGTGAAAGTGCTGATGCTGCTCGACGTCGGTGGCAGCATGGACGACCACATCGGCCGCGTCGAAGAACTATTCTCGGCCGCGCGCAGCGAATTCCGCAATCTCGAGGTCTACTACTTCCACAACTGCCCCTACGAAAGCCTGTGGCAGAGCAATCGGCGGCGTCAGAACGAACGCTTCGATACCTGGGACGTACTGCGCAAGTACAACCCCGACTGGCGCCTGATCATCGTGGGCGATGCCACCATGAGCCCCTACGAGATCCTGCAGCCCGGGGGCTCGGTCGAGCACTACAACAAAGAGCCCGGCGCCCAGTGGATGCGCCGCCTGCTCGATGCCTGGCCCAAGTCCGTCTGGCTCAATCCCGAGCCCACGGCATCCTGGCAGTATCGCCAGTCCATCGCGCTGATGCGCGACATCATGCAGGACCGCATGTACCCCGTCACGGTGGCCGGCCTGGAACAGGCGATGCGGGTGCTGTCGAAATAGCTCAGCCGTCCACCGGCTGCGTCGGCGTATCCAGCGTCAGTTGGTAGAACGCCAGGTCCAGCCAGCGACCGAACTTGAAGCCCGCTTCGCGGAGGGTGCCCGCATGCGTGAAACCCAGTTTTTCATGCAACCGGATGCTGCCCTGGTTGGCCGCATCGATGCCGCCGATCATCAGGTGCACCTGATTGGCGCGGGCCCGTTCGATCAAGACGCGCATCATCGCTTCGCCCAGGCCCTGGCCGCGAAAACGCCCGTCGACGTAGACGGAATGCTCGACCGAATACTTGTAGGCCGGCCAGGCGCGAAAGGTGCCGTAGCTGGCAAAGGCCATCAGGTCGCCCGCTGCGTTCTCGAACCCCACCACCGGAAACCCGCCGTTGGCCTTGGCCTGGAACCACCCCAGCATTGCCTCGCGCGGCCGCGGCTTGTAGTCATACAACGCGGTCGACGTCGCGATGGCGTCGTTGAAGATGGCAAGGATCTGGTCCGCGTGCCGCTCGTGCGTACAGTCGACCAGGGTGGCGCCTTCCGGGGCGCCAAAGTCTGCGTGCGTAGTCATGCCGCAAATTGTAGCCAGCCGCGCCCGCGCCACCACAAAAAAAACCGGCGATTCCCGCCGGTTCAGTGAGGGTACTGCCGCTTCTGGCCACTCTCAGGCGGCGCGGCTCTCCACAGATCGGCTGGCGGCGTCGGCAATGCCGCGCACACCCGGGCACTGATGCCAGGACAACTCATCCGCGTCCATATCCAGGTCGAACAGGTCGTTGGCGGCGGGCCAGGGATGCTGGCGCGCCGCGGCACCCTCCATCTCGAGCACATGCCCCGCAAAGCCCCGGGGTGAACCGCCGCACTCGGCAAAATAGCGCTGGGTGTTCAGGTCCACCACGTAAGTGGTCATGTCATGGGTCAGTATGGCCACGAATTGGCCGTCATCACTGGCATAGGCGTACTGAAACTGTCCTTTGATGCGGTCGCCGCTCATGGGGCTACCGGTCAATTGGGACAAGGCACGCGTGACGATCTCGGTCAGCATGGGTCGTTCCTCCGAAAGATGCGCCGGCAGGATGCCGGCGGCGAAGGCGCGAACGACAAGCACCGTCGTCGCCTGCTGAACACGGACGGGAGCCGGGAAACGACCGGCCCCACCGCCCGCCGAGGCGGCGGCTGGCGTTGGACGGGAAGCCTGTAGACGGCTGTCGCGCATCCCGTCGGCAACAGCAACTACGTTCTGGAAAGCTTACACCCGCGACCGGCTGGACCTCAAATCCGCCCCGTCACGCCAGGACGTTGCACCGCAACATTGCACATTGGCGCGGCTTTGCACCGTTTATGCCGCGGCAACCGGCGCCCCTGCTGTATCCGCGTCACCATTTTGCTGGGCGCGCCAGGCATCGCGGCCAAGCCGGTACAGGACGTGAGTCTGCAGGGGATGTCCGTCCGGCAAGGCCGGATGCGCAAAGTGCAGCGGATCTTCAACCATGCCCAAACGCCGCATTACCGCGCGCGAGCGTTCGTTCTCCAGCACGGTGAACGAGACGATCTCGGACAGACCGACCTGCTCGAATCCCACTCGCAGCGCGGCTTGCGCAGCCTCACTGGCGTAGCCCTTGCCCCAAAACGGGCGCGCCAGGCGCCAGCCGATTTCCACGCCGGGCGCGAACGGCAACGAAGGCGCCAACGCCTTGATGCCCACGAAACCGATGAACGGCGCCACGCCGGGCGCCTCGACCGCCCAGAAGCCCCAACCGTGTTCATCGATGCCGGCGGCCAGGCGATCAGCCAAGGCATCGCTTTCCCGGGCAGTCATGGGCAGCAGATACCGAGTGACCTGCGCGTGCGCATTCATGTCGGCGAACGGCTTGCGATCAGCGGCCAACCATTGGCGTAGCACCAGCCGGGGGGTTTCGATTTCCAGTGATAAGGACATGCGCAATTTCCAGATGGGGCCGGTGAAACAGCCCGATACCACGGTGAGCGGCGCAGCCAGGCGCGCCCTGAACCATTCCCACCGTATACACTCCAACGGATTCTGCCATGCCAAAGGAATAGTCCGCCATGCGCCTGTCCATATCGAAGCTGCCGCGCCCATTGGGCGCGCTGCTGTTCTCATCCTTCCTGGCCTTCCAGGCCGGAGCCGCCAGCCTGCCGGCCGGCGTCACGGAGGCCGCCTCGATTGAAGGCATCACCGAATACCGCCTGAGCAACGGCCTGCGCGTCTTGCTGGTTCCCGACGAATCCAAGCCCTCGACCACCGTCAACATGACATACCTGGTCGGCTCGCGCAACGAGAACTACGGGCAGACGGGCATGGCCCACCTGCTGGAACACATGCTGTTCAAGGGCACGTCCACCACCCGCAACGCCATGGGCGAGTTCTCGCGCCGCGGCCTGCAGGCCAACGGCTCGACGTCCAGTGACCGCACCAACTACTTCGCCAGCTTTGCCTCCAACCCCGATACCCTGAAGTGGTACCTGGGCTGGCAGGCCGACGCCATGGTCAATTCCCTGATCGCCAAGGAAGACCTGGATTCCGAAATGACCGTCGTGCGCAACGAGATGGAGAGCGGCGAAAACAGCCCGTTCCGCATTCTCATGCAGAAGATGCAGTCCGCTGCCTTCCAGTGGCATAGCTACGGCAAGAACACCATCGGCGCCCGTTCCGACGTCGAAAACGTCGACATCGGCCAACTGCGCGCCTTCTACCACGAGTACTACCAGCCCGATAACGCGGTGCTGATCGTGGCCGGCAAGTTCGATCCGCAGGCCACGCTGGCCGACATCGAGGAAACGCTGGGCAAGCTGCCCAAGCCCGACCGCAAGCTGCCCCCCGAGTACACCGTCGAGCCCGCGCAGGACGGCGAACGCGCCGTGACGCTGCGCCGCACCGGCGGCACGCCGCTGGTCGCCGCGATGTACCACATCCCTGCCGCCGGCAGCCCCGACTTCGTGCCGCTGGACCTGGCTGCCACCATCCTCGCCGACACCCCGTCGGGCCGCCTCTACCATGCCCTGGTGCCCACCAAGCTCGCCTCGGGCGTGTTCGGCTTCACCATGGAAAACCTGGACCCGGGCCTGGCGATGTTCGCCGCGCAGCTCACCCCCGGCAAGAGCCTGGACGCCGCCATGAAAGCCCTGACGTCCACGCTGGAAACGTTGGGCAAGAAGCCCTTCACGCAACAAGAGCTGGACCGCGCGCGCAGCAAGTGGCTGACCTCGTGGGAACAGACCTACAGCGACCCTGAACAGGTCGGCGTGGCGCTGTCCGAAGCCATCGCCGCCGGCGACTGGCGGCTGTTCTTCCTGCAACGCGACCGCGCCCGCAAGGCCACGCTGGCTGAAGTGCAGCAGGCCGCCACGACCTACCTGGTGCAGAGCAACCGCATCGAAGGCCGCTACATCCCCACCGAGAAGCCTGAACGCGCACCGCAGACGCAACGCGTCGACCTGACCGCGGTCTTCAAGGACTACAAGGGCGATCCCGATTTCAAGGCCGCCTCCGCCTTTGACCCCACGCCCCAGAACATCGACCGCCTGACCCAGCGCAAGAAACTGGACCTGCCCAACGGCCCGGTCCAATTGGCACTCTTGCCCAAGGCCACGCGCGGCAATCGCGTGCAAGCCCAGATGCTGATCCAGTTCGGCAACGAGAAAGACCTGCTCGGCCAACGCGTCAATTCCGGCGCCGTGGCCGATCTGCTGACGCGCGGCACCGCCAAGCTGTCGCGCCAGGACATCCAGGACCGCCTGGACAAGCTGCAAGCCGAACTGGGCTTCAGCGGCGCGGGCACCACGCTCAAGATCGCCATGTCGACCAAGCGCGAAAACCTGCCCGAACTGACCCGCCTGGCGCTGGACATCGTGCGCAACGCCAACTTCCCGAAGGAACAGCTCGAGGAATACCAGCGCCAGCTCGAAACCTCGATCCAGAATGCCATGACAGAGCCCCAGGCCCTGGCCGGACGCGCCCTGGCCCGCCAGGACAACCCGTGGCCTGCCAACGACCTGCGCTATGTACCGACATTCGAAGAATCGCTGGCTGGCGTGCGCGCGCTGAACCGCGATGCACTCGTCAAGTTCCACGCCAAGTTCTATGGCGCCGGCAAGATCGAGTATTCGGCCGTGGGCGATTTTGAACCCGAAGCCGTCGAAAAGGCCATCAAGGACGGCTTGGCCGGCTGGAAGCGCGCCCCCGCCTACACCCGTGTGGGCAATCCGTACCGCGAAATCCCGTCCAGGCAGTTCGACATCGACACCCCCGACAAGGCCAACGCGTTCTATGTCTCGCGCATGCCCTTGAAACTGCAGGATACCGATGCCGACTACCCGGCGCTGTATCTGGCCAACTACCTGTTCGGTGCATCGGAAACCTCGCGCCTGTGGAATCGGGTGCGCGAAACCGAGGGCCTGTCCTACAACGTGCGCAGCTCGCTGTCGGTTTCGTCCTTCGAGCCCAGCGCCAGCTGGACCATGTACGCGATCTATGCGCCGCAAAACCGTGAGCGCCTGGAAAAGGCCATCGGCGAAGAACTCGCCCGGGTGCTGAAAGACGGCTTCACGGACAAGGAAATCTCGGACGGCATTACCGCACTGCTGAACTACCGCAATCTGGCCCGCGCCCAGGACGACGTGCTGGCCAGCACCTGGCTGGACTACCTGCAACGCGGTCGCACGTTCGAATGGTCGGCCGAGATGGACAAGAAGATCTCTGCACTCACGCCCGAGACGGTCAACGCCGCCCTGCGCAAGTACCTGCGCCCGGACGGCTTCAGCACCGCGGTTGCCGGCGACTTCAAGAAAAAGGCGCCCTGACGCGTCCAGCCGCTCTCAGCGGCAGTCGAGCCCCTGCCCCGGCAGGGGCTTTTTCATGGGCGGACGCCTTGTCCCCACCGCTGCTGGGCGACCAGCGAGGCAGAGACCATGCCATTGACGGGGAGATATTTCCATAACCTGTCGATTACACGGTTATTTGGAAAGATGTTTTCAAGATATACGGGTTTATCCCAGGTGGGATGGCGCGCACAATTCAGTCATCGGGAACAAACAACGAACCACGACGGAAGGCCGCCGGATTCGGCCCCGTTTACAACGAATTGGAGGTCATTATGAAAACCCTGACAACTACCCTGCTGATTTCCCTAGCCCTGGTGGGCGCTGGCGCCCAAGCGGCCGGCGTCGAGCAAGCCAAGTCGAGCGCCCAAGTCGCCACCGAGCTGCAACAAGCCAAGGTCAGCGGCCAATACACCTTCGGTGAACTGGACTACCCACCCGCCCTGCCCCAGGCAACCAGCCTGAGCACGCAGGAAGTGCAAGCCCAGCTGCAACAAGCCAAGACCAGCGGCGAATACACCTTCGGTGAACTGCAATACCCGCCCGTCAAGGCGACGTCTGCCAGCGCCAAGTCGCGCGCCGACGTCCAGCAGGAACTCGCGCAGGCCAAGGCCAGCGGCCAATACACGTTCGGCGAACTCGAATACCCGCCGATCACCCGGTGAGCTGCTTGCTGTAGCCCGGCCGGCCTCAGGCGGCATCATGGCCTGGGGTCGGTTTTTTCCGGCAACAGCGGCGGATCGTCAGCAGTAGCAGTAGAAGTGGCAGTACCTGTCGTTGCAGTATGAAGTCGTAGTTGCGGTATGTAGTCGCTGTAGCACCAAGTCTTAGCAGTACGCAGTAGCAGTGTTGGAAGCAGTAGCTGTACCAGCAGTACGAACCGCGGCGCAAGCCGCGGTTTTTTTATGCCTGCAAAGAAAACAGCCCAAGCCCGGATGCCATCCAGTCCTGGGCTGCGGCGCGCCGCCACGCGGCGCGATCACCTCAGGCGATTCAGCTGAAGAATTCCTTCACGCGGTCGGTCCAGGATTTGCTTTGCGGCGAGTGGCGGTCGCCCCCGTCGTTCAGCGAAGCCTCGAACTGGCGCAGGATGTTCTTCTGATCATCGCTCAGGCGCACCGGCGTCTCGACCACGACATGGCAGTACAGATCGCCCGGATAGCTGCCGCGCACGCCGCGGATGCCCTTGCCACGCAGGCGGAAGGTCTTGCCGGACTGCGTGCCTTCGGGAATCGAGATCTCGGCCTTGCCGCCCAGCGTCGGCACCTGCAGCTCGCCGCCCAGGGCCGCCGTGGTGAACGGAATGGTCAGCTCGCAGTGCAGATCGTCGCCATCGCGCTGGAAGATCTTGTGCTGCTTGATGTGGATTTCCACGTACAGGTCGCCCGGCGGGCCGCCGTTGATGCCAGGCTCACCATTGCCGCTGGAGCGGATACGCATGCCGTCATCGATGCCGGCAGGGATCTTGACCTGCAGCGTCTTGTTGCGGCGGATGCGGCCCACGCCGTCGCAGGCGGGACACGGGTCGGTGATTTCCTTGCCATTGCCGTGGCAGGTCGGGCAAGTCTGCTGCACGCTGAAAAAACCCTGCTGCATACGCACCGCGCCCGAGCCGCCGCAGGTGCGGCAGGTCTTGGGCGAGGTGCCGGCCTTGGCGCCCGAACCGTGGCAGGTATCGCAATTTTCCCAGCTGGGCACGCGGATCTCGGTATCGAAACCGGCCGCAGCCTGTTCCAGCGTGATTTCCAGCGCGTACTTCAGGTCGGCGCCGCGATACACCTGCGGGCCACCGCCGCGACGGCCACCGCCCCCGCCGCCAAAGATTTCGCCGAAGATGTCGCCGAAGGCATCGGCGAAACCACCGCCCATGCCACCGCCCATGCCGGCGGAATTGGGGTCCACGCCCGCATGGCCGTAACGGTCGTAAGCGGCGCGCTTCTGTTCATCACCCAGGACCTCGTAGGCTTCCTTGGCTTCCTTGAACTTCTCTTCGGCTTCTTTGCTGTCCGGATTGCGGTCCGGATGGTATTTCATGGCCAGCTTTCGATAGGCCTTCTTGAGTTCGTCGTCCGAGGCGTTTTTCGCCACGCCCAGGACTTCGTAATAGTCGCGTTTTGCCATGATCCGTGGGCTCAAAAAAGAGCCTTCTTTTCAGTGCTACAGAATGAGTTCGCCCGGTAGGCGGATTTCTCCGGCTACCGGGCGGCAGAGGCTGGTCAGCGCCCGGCCATTATTGGTCGCGCTTGACTTCCTTGAAGTCGGCGTCGACGACGTTGTCGTCCACCGGCTTCGCGTTGTCGGCCGCTTGCTGCTGGCCGGCGGCTTGCTGCGCCTGCATGTCGGCGTACATCTTTTCGCCCAGCTTCTGCGAGGCGGTCGACAGGGCTTCCACCTTGGCGTCGATCGCGGCCTTGTCGCCTTCCTTCAGCGTGTCTTCCAGGGCCTTGATGGCGGCTTCGATGCTTTCCTTTTCGGACGCCTCGAGCTTGTCGCCGTATTCGGTCAGCGACTTGCGGGTGGCGTGCACCAGCGCATCAGCCTGGTTGCGCGACTGGGCCAGCTCGGCCACGCGGTGATCTTCCTCGGCATTGGCCTCGGCATCCTTGACCATGCGCTGGATCTCGTCTTCCGACAGACCCGAGTTGGCCTTGATGGTGATCTTGTTTTCCTTGCCGGTACCCTTGTCCTTGGCCGACACGTGCAGGATGCCGTTGGCGTCGATGTCGAACGTGACTTCGATCTGCGGCATGCCACGCGGCGACGGCGGGATCCCTTCGAGGTTGAACTCGCCCAGGGCCTTGTTGCCCGCGGCGATTTCGCGCTCGCCCTGGAACACCTTGATCGTCACGGCCGGCTGGTTGTCGTCAGCGGTCGAGAAGGTCTGCGAGAACCGGGTCGGGATGGTCGTGTTCTTCTGGATCATCTTGGTCATCACACCGCCCAGGGTTTCAATGCCCAGGGACAGGGGAGTGACGTCCAGCAGCAGCACGTCCTTGCGGTCGCCCGACAGCACGGAACCCTGGATGGCGGCGCCAGCGGCGACGGCTTCGTCGGGGTTCACGTCCTTGCGCGGATCCTTGCCGAAGAATTCCTTCACCTTTTCCTGGACCTTGGGCATGCGGGTCATGCCGCCGACCAGGATCACGTCATCGATGTCGGAAACCTTCACGCCAGCGTCCTTGATGGCCACGCGGCAGGGCTCGATCGTGCGTTCGATCAGTTCTTCGACCAGCGCTTCCAGCTTGGCGCGCGTGATCTTCAGGTTCAAGTGCTTCGGACCCGAGGCGTCGGCCGTGATGTACGGCAGGTTGATCTCGGTCTGCTGGCTCGAGGACAGCTCGATCTTGGCCTTTTCGGCGGCTTCCTTCAGGCGCTGCAGGGCCAGCACGTCCTTGGACAGGTCAACGCCTTGTTCCTTCTTGAACTCGGCAATGATGTAGTCGATGATGCGCTGGTCGAAGTCTTCGCCGCCCAGGAAGGTGTCGCCGTTGGTCGACAGCACTTCGAACTGCTTTTCGCCATCCACGTCGGCGATTTCGATGATGGACACGTCGAACGTGCCGCCGCCCAGGTCATACACGGCGATCTTGCGGTCGCCCTTCTCGGTCTTGTCCAGGCCGAACGCCAACGCCGCCGCGGTGGGCTCGTTGATGATGCGCTTGACTTCCAGGCCGGCGATGCGGCCGGCGTCCTTGGTGGCCTGGCGCTGGCTGTCGTTGAAGTAGGCCGGCACCGTGATGACGGCTTCGGTCACTTCCTCGCCCAGGTAGTCCTCGGCGGTCTTCTTCATCTTGCGCAGCACGTCAGCCGACACTTGGGGAGGCGCCATCTTCTTGCCGCGCACTTCCACCCAGGCGTCGCCGTTGTCGGCGCGGGCGATGGTATAGGGCATCAGGTTGATGTCCTTCTGCACCGCTTTTTCTTCGAACTTGCGGCCGATCAGGCGCTTCACCGCGTACAGGGTGTTGCGCGGGTTGGTGACCGCCTGGCGCTTGGCGGGCGCGCCCACCAGCGTTTCGCCGTCGTCCATGTAGGCGACGATCGAGGGGGTGGTACGGGCGCCTTCGGCGTTTTCGATGATCTTGACCTGACCGCCGTCCATGACAGCCACGCAGCTGTTGGTCGTGCCCAGGTCGATGCCAATAATTTTGCTCATGGTCGGGTTACCTTGAATATATCTATGAAAATAGAGAGAAATTTCCTGTCCCCACATAACTGGGGCTGCCTGCAGGGTTTTTCAAGACGCCTGGCCTGAATTTTCAGCCGGCGCTTCCTGCAGGCGGCGGATCGCCGCCGTGAACTGGGGCAATCCGGGCCAGCCGGTAATGCGTCCTAGCCGTTTTCCGGCCCGATACAGCACAAAAGTGGGGACGCCATGCAGCGAAAAGCGGCGGCCCAGCGGTTCGTCGGCGTAGACATCAGCCTCGAACCAGCTCAAACCCAGGCCCAGCAGGGTGTCCTGGTGCAACAGGGCCGCCTGCTTGAAGAGATTGCAGTTATAGCAATCCTGGCCCCACAGGAATACGCAGCGCAGGTCCGATCCCGGCGCCTGGACCACGGCCCCGTCGAATCCTGCGGTGTCGACATGACGCATGCCGAATACCGCGAAGACCTGGGCCGGATCGAAACGGGGATCGTTCATGGCTCGCTTTCCGCTCAGCCCTGGCCGGCGGATACCACGACCAGGGCCGGACGCAGCGTGCGGTCGGCGATGGCATAGCCCTTCTGCAGCACTTGCACCACCGTGTTGGCGGGCTGCTGCGCGGGAATCGACGAAATAGCCTGGTGCAGGTGCGGGTCGAACTTGTCGCCCTGGGCCGGCGCGATTTCCTTGAGCAGGTTGCGCTCGAAGGCGGCGGCCAACTGCTTGAGGGTGACTTCGACGCCTTCGCGCAGGGTGTCCACGGTCTGGTCAGCCTGGGCCAGGGCGGCCTCGAGGCTGTCCTTGACCGGCACCAGGCTCTCGGCGAACGACTCGATGCCGAACTTGCGTGCCTTGGACACTTCTTCCTGGGCGCGGCGGCGGACATTCTCGGCCTCGGCGTGGACGCGCAGAAGCTGGTCGTGCTGCTCATTGACGGTAGCCTGGGCCGCGTCCAGCTGGGCGCGCAACTCGTTCAGCTCGGCCTGCGCGGCGTCCTGGGCGGCGGGGGCCGCATCGGCGTTTTCGCCAAAACCGGGCGTCTGGTCTACAGGCTCGTGGGGTGCCGTCATGGGGAATCCTCCAAAAAGAATGGCTTTCGCAGACATGAATGGGGGCCAATACCCCTATTTCAAGCCCGGGAAAGCAAATATTCCCCCTGCCGCCCGCCGATCAGGTCATTTCTTGTGCGGCTGCGTCGGGGCCGTCGCATCGCTGGGGGGAAAGCTCTCTTTCAGGGCGCGATCGACGCGGGGATCATCATCGGGTTCAGGGCTGATCGACACCGGATCGCTGGCCGGAAAGGTCTCGGCCAGGGCTTCGTCCAGATCGTGTTCGACCTGGTCTTCTTCCACCGGGGTGCTGACGCGCCCCTTCTTCTCCAGCTTGCCCGTCTTGGGATCATGGTGCATACGCCCTCTCCTTCAAGTCCGTGGATGCGTAGGCCATCCTCGCAAGTGCCGTTCCACCAGGCTGGCCAACCCTGCGATCCAGGCGGGATCGTCGTTGAGCGCCGGGATGTAACGGAACTGCTTGCCACCGGCCTCGATGAAGGCGTCGCGGCATTCCAGGCTGATCTCTTCCAGGGTTTCCAGACAGTCTGCCACAAATCCCGGACACACCACATCCACCGCGGTCACCCCGGAGGCGGCCAGCGCCTTGAGCGTGGGTTCGGTATACGGCTCGAGCCAACGGGCGGTGCCGAAGCGGCTCTGGAAGGTCACCTCGATCTGCTCGCGCGGCAGCGACAGGCGCTGAGACAGCAGCCGGGCGGTCTCCATGCAATCGCGATAGTACGGATCGCCCAGCTCTATGGAGTAGCGCGGCAGGCCATGAAAGCTCATGACCAGTTTCTGCGGCTGACCGTGCTCAGCCCAATAGGACTCGATGCGGGCGGCCAGGGAATCCAGGTAGGCGGGTTCTTCGTGAAAGCGCTTGATGAAGCGCAATTCGGGCTGGTCGCGCAGGCGTGCGGCGTGGCGCGTGACGGCATCGACCACGGTGGCCGTGGTGCTGGCGGCGTACTGCGGGTATAGGGGCACGGTCAGGATGCGCTCGCAGCCCTTTGCCCGCAGGCGGGATATCGCGTCGGGAATCGACGGATTGCCGTAGCGCATGCCCAGCGCTACCTCCGCGTCGACGCCGGCTGCCGTCAGGGCCGCCTGCACGCCCTCGGCCTGGCGGCGGCTGTACACCATCAGCGGCGAGCCTTCCTTGAGCCAGACACCGGCGTAGCGCGGCTCGAGCTTCTTGGGACGCAGCGTCAGCACCAAGCCATGGAGGATCGGCTTCCAGAGATACCGAGGTATCTCGATGACGCGCGGATCGGACAGGAACTCGCCGAGGTACTTGCGGATGTCTTTCCTGGTGGGGGTATCCGGCGTGCCCAGGTTCACCAGCAGCACGCCTACCCTGCCCGGGGCCCGCGGCGGCGGATCCTCGTTGAAGGGATCGTCCTGCTCGGTTTCGGGCAGGTAGCGTTCAGGCCAGAGATACTTGAACAGGCGAAGAAACACAAAAACTCCCCTTCCTCCGCAAGGAGGATGTCGGTTCGGATGGAACTACTGGTTGTGGCTGAGGGCGTTGGACAGCAGCCGCGCCGTGATGTCCACGATGGGAATGACGCGTTCGTAGGCCATGCGGGTGGGTCCGATCACGCCGAGCGTGCCGACCACCTTGCCGTCCACGCCGTATGGCGCGGTGATGACCGAGACTTCTTCCATCGGCACCAGTTGGGAATCGCCGCCGATGTAGATCTGCACGCCCTGCGCCCGGCTGGACACATCAAGCAGCTGCAGCAGGTCGGTTTTCTTTTCGAACAGCGAGAACATCTTGCGCAGGCGATCCATGTCGGAGGCGATGTCGGTCACGTCCAGCAGCTTGCGTTCGCCGGAAATGACGACGGCGTCGCCGTCTTCCGCAGCCTCGGCGCTGGCCTCGACCGCGGCCTGCATCAGGCGCGAGATATCTTCGCGCAATTGCGCCAGTTCGGTGGACAGGGTGCGTCGCACCGCGTCGAACGACTTGCCCGCGAAGTGGATATTGAAGAAATTGCCGGCTTCGAGCAGTTCGGCTTCGGCGTAGTCGCGCTGCACGAACAGGATGCGGTTCTGGACGTCGCCATCAGGGGTGACGATGATCAGCAGCACGCGCTTGTCGGACAGGCGGATGAATTCGATCTGGCGGAACACCTGGGCCCGCTTGGGCGTGAGCACCACGCCGGCGAACTGGGTCAGGTTAGAGAGCAGCGCCGCCGCGGCGTTGACCGCGCGGGTGGGCTCGGCGGCGGACAGCATGTCGCCCATGTTGTGCGGCTGCAGCTGGTAGGACTGCACCGCAAGCAGGGAATCGACGAACATGCGATAGCCTCGCGGCGTGGACACCCGGCCGGCCGACGTATGCGGACTGTGGATCAGGCCCAGCTCTTCCAGATCCGCCATGACATTGCGGATGGTGGCGGGCGACAGATCGAAAACTTTCGAAAGCGTCCGCGAACCGACTGGTTGCCCATCGGCGATGTAGCGTTCGATCAACGCCTTCAGTAAAGCGCGTGCGCGGTCATCCATAGCGTGTATTTTAGGGAATCTTTTCCAATTAAGGCGATTTTTGTCCCGCCAACCGATATGCGGCCCCATATAATCGACGAACGGGCCACTTGTCGGACCGGTTTCGCCTTCGCTGTCAGGCTTTTCAGATTCGCCTTGCCACCATGCACTTTCCTACCGTCGCGCTGATCGGCAGATACCAGGACACCGGCCTGGACGCCCCGCTAAGAGCGCTTGCGCACGCACTGACGCAGGCCGGTCGGCAGGTGCTGGTCGACACCGACACCGCCCGCAACACGGGCCTGACCGAATATCCGGTCGCCACGCTCGAGCAAATCGGCCAGAGTGCCTCGCTGGCGGTCGTGATGGGCGGCGACGGCACCGTGCTGGGCGCCGCGCGTCACCTGGCGCCCTACGGCGTGCCGCTGGTCGGCATCAACCATGGCCGCCTGGGCTTCATTACCGACATCCCGTTGCAGGACGCGCACGGCGCGCTGGCGCGGGTGCTTGAAGGCAGCTACCAGATGGAAGCGCGCATGCTGCTGGAGGGCAGCGTCTGGCGCGGCAACCAGAAAATGTACTCTGCAACGGCCCTGAACGATGTGGTGCTGAATCGCGCCGGGCGCGGCGGCATGATCGAGGTCCGCGTCGAACTCGATGGCGCCTTCATGTACACGCAGCGTGCCGACGGCCTGATCATCGCCACGCCGACCGGCTCGACCGCCTACGCGCTGTCGGCGAACGGGCCCATCCTGCACCCCGGCATGAACGCCATGGTGCTGGTGCCCGTCGCGCCGCAGACGCTGTCCAACCGCCCCATCGTCATTCCCGACAGCGGCGTCCTGAACATGACGCTCACCGCCATGGGACGCGTCGAGGTCGGCGCCAGCGTGCATTTCGACATGCAGACCTGGTCCGACCTGCAGCCTGGCGACCGCATCGTCGTGCAGCGCGCGCCCTACACCATCAGTTTCGTGCATCCGGAAGGCTACAGCTTCTTTTCCACCCTGCGCCGCAAGCTGCACTGGAACCTGATGCCGCAAGCCACCGATAACGTAGAGTAAATAGCGCCCAGACATGCTGCGCACCCTGCACATCCGCGACTTTGTCATCGTCGAGCAGACCGAAATTCATTTCGGTCCCGGCTTTACCGTCTTCTCCGGCGAAACCGGCGCAGGCAAATCCATTCTTATCGACGCCCTGGCGCTGGCCTTGGGGGAACGCGGCGACGTCAGCGTACTGCGCGAAGGCGCCACGCGCGCCGACATCACCGCCGTGTTCGACACCCCGCGTGCCCTGCATGCCTGGCTGGCCGAACGCGAAATCGACGCCGACGAGGAACTCTCGCTACGCCGGGTGATCGACGCGCAAGGCCGCAGCCGCGCCTACATCAACGGCACCCCCGCCACCGTGGCGCAACTGCGCGAACTGGGCGACAGCCTGGTCGACATCCACGGCCAGCACGCCCATCAGAGCCTGATGCGACCCGACGCCCAGCGCGACCTGCTGGACGCCCACGGCGGTCACGGCGACCTGCGCCAGGCCGTCGCCCAGGCCTGGAAACAATGGCGGGCCCTGGCGCGTCAGCTCGAAGCCGCCGAAAAAGACGCCGCCAGCCTCGCCTCCGAGCGCGAACGACTGCAGTGGCAGGTCGACGAACTCGACCGCCTGGGACTGGCGCCCGACGAATGGGAATCGCTGCAATCCGAGCACACCAAGCTGGCGCATGCGCAATCGTTGCTGGACGGCGCCACCCGGATCCTCGAAGCGCTGGATGGCGAGGGCGATTCCGCGCATCACCGCCTGACGTCCGCCAATCATCTCATCCAGCAGATGCTGCGCCACGACACCGGCCTGCAGGGCATCCATGACGAACTTGAGTCAGCCCGCATCGCCATCAGCGAAGCCGTATCCGACCTGAACAACTACGTCAGCCGCGTCGACCTGGACCCGCAACGCCTGGCCGATGTCGAAGCGCGCCTGGGCGCGGTGTTCGAAACCGCCCGCAAATTCCGCACCGAGCCCGATGGCCTGTGCGAGTTGCGCGACAGCCTGCATGCTGAACTCGCCGCGTTGCAGGCTGCGACAGACGTCGACGCCCTACGCGCACAGGCCCAGGCGGCACAGGCGCAGTACGACGCCGTCGCCGCCAAGCTGTCCACGGCGCGCCGCAAGGTCGCCAAAGACCTGGGCAAGCAGGTCACCCAGGCCATGCAGACGCTGGCCATGCAGGGCGGCAAATTCGAGCCGTCCCTGTCGGTAGCGGCCCCCTCGGCCCACGGCAATGAACAGGTGGAATTCCTGGTGGCCGGTCATGCCGGCACCACGCCGCGGCCGCTGGCCAAAGTGGCCTCGGGCGGCGAACTGTCGCGCATCTCGCTGGCGCTGTCCGTCATCGCGAGTCGCGCGGCCCGCGTGCCCACCCTGATCTTCGACGAAGTCGACAGTGGCGTGGGCGGCGCGGTCGCCGAGGCCGTCGGCAAGCTGCTGCGCGAGCTGGGCGAACGCCATCAGGTGCTGTGCGTCACCCACCTGCCCCAGGTGGCGGCCTGCGGCAACAACCAGTTCCTGGTCAGCAAGACCGAATCGCGCGGCACCACCCGGTCTCGCATCGAAGAGCTGGACGACGGCGCCCGGGTCGAAGAAATCGCCCGAATGCTGGGCGGCATCAAGCTCACCGCCACCACCCGCGAACACGCGCGCGAGATGCTGGCTGGGTTCGGGCACACGCCTGCCTGACCCTCGCACCCGGCCCGTGAGCCGGGCAACCTTCCACTTGCCGACGTGTATAGGCGGAAATAGCGATGCGGGACTAAAAAAAGCCCCTTCTTTGTGAAGGGGCTTTTGCCTTCACTGCACCACGGCGAGCGCGGCCGTGGCCAGTGGGTCCCGCGGGGAAAAGCTCAGCGGCCTTTCAGGCAGCTGCCGCAGATGCCGTACAGCACCATCGCGTGGCTTTCCAGCGCGAAGCCGTTGTCCTTGGCGATCTTTTGCTGACGCTTTTCGATTTCGGGGTCCGAGAATTCGACCACTTTGCCGCAGTTCGTGCAGATGAGGTGATCGTGGTGATCACCGTCGTTGAGCTCGAACACGGCCTTGCCGCTGTCGAACTGGCTGCGGGCCAGGATGCCGGCCTGCTCGAACTGGGTCAGCACGCGGTACACGGTGGCCAGGCCGATTTCGACGTTTTCGCCGATGAGGGCCCGGTAGACGTCTTCGGCGCTCAGGTGGCGTTGGTCGGACTTGCGGAAGATATCAAGAATCTTGAGGCGGGGAAACGTCGCCTTCAAACCCATGTTCTTCAGTTCGCTTTGGTCGCTCATGGTGTAATCGCTCTCCGTCCGCGTTGGCATGGGCAAGGATACCGGGTAACCGCGAGCCGGCCCACCAGAATTCCTGCCGCCCCGCAGAACTATCCTTATGAAACCTTTATGATAACGGTTTTGTCTGCTTCCAAATAATAGGGGCGCGTAGTGTCCATGATTGCACGAATTCCTTCCCGCTCGCTCAAGACCGGATTGGCCATCGCCGCCCTGGCCGTCGCCCTCGCGGGTTGCTCGGGAAACAAATGGGGCTTCCCCTATAAGGCGGGCGTCCAGCAAGGCAACTGGATCACCCAGGAACAGGTTGCCCTGCTGCAGCCCGGCATGACGCGCGAACAAGTGCGCTTCGCCCTGGGCAGCCCCACGCTGACCAGCGTGCTGCACGCCAACCGCTGGGACTACCCCTACTATTTCAAGCCCGGCTACGGTGAGGCCCAAGAACGCAAGTTCACGGTCTGGTTCGAAAACGACCGCCTGACGCGCTGGGAAGGCGACAAGCAGCCTGACCTGCAACCCTACCAGCTGAACACGCCCAACGCCGTCGCCGACGAAAAGACCGAGAAGCGGCTGAGCGAAGACGAAGCCCGGCTCAAGCAGGAACAAGAGCAGAAAAAGCGTGACGCCGCCGCTCCCGTCAGCCCCATGAACCAATACCCCGGCCAGCCCGGCAACTCGCCCGAGCCGCTGCGCTAACCCCCAAGGATTCACCACATGCGTATTGCAATCGCCGGCGCCAGCGGCCGTATGGGCCAGATGCTGATCGACGCCGTCCTGAAGGCCGACGGCCTGCAACTGGCCGTCGCACTGGACCGCAAGGGCTCGGCCTCCCTGGGCCAGGACGCGGGCGCTCCGCTGGGCCAGCACACCGGCGTCGCCATCACCGACGACCTGAACGCCCTGGCCAACGCCGACTGCCTGATCGACTTCACGCGCCCCGAAGGCACGCTGGAACACCTGCAGGCCTGCGCCAAGCTGGGCGTCAAAGCCGTCATCGGCACCACCGGCTTTGACGACAACGGCCGCGCCGCCATCGAAGTGGCCGCGCAGAAAACCGCCATCGTGTTCGCCCCCAACATGAGCGTTGGCGTCAACGCCACCCTCAAGCTGCTGGACATGGCCGCGCGCATCCTGAATTCGGGCTACGACGTCGAAGTCTTCGAAGCGCACCACCGCAACAAGGTCGACGCGCCGTCCGGCACCGCCCTCAAGATGGGCGAAACCATCGCGTCCGCCTGGGACGTCGCCCTGCCCGACGTCGCCACCTGGAGCCGCCACGGCGACACCGGCGTGCGCAAGCCCGGCACCATCGGCTTCTCGGTGCTGCGCGGCGGCGACATCGTCGGCGACCACACCGTGTCGTTCTGCGGCATCGGCGAACGCATCGAAATCACCCACAAGTCGGCCAGCCGCGCCACCTACGCCGAGGGCGCGCTGCGCGCCGCCCGCTTCCTGGAAGGCAAGCACAACGGCCTGTACGACATGCAGGCCGTGCTGGGGCTTTGAACCTGGCAACGCCTGAATGGGGCCAGCCATTGCGGCCCCTATGAATAAAGGACCCTCGGGTCCTTTTTTTCGTCTGTAGGAGTGGTTGTCGCTGCAGCGCCAGATCGGGTTGCCGCGCAACATGCCGCCCCGCTTACACCACCACGGGCTCAGGTTCCAGCATCACGCCGAAACGCGCAACGACGTCTGCCTGGATGGCCTGCGCCAACGCCATGATATCGGCAGCCGTAGCCCCGCCCCGGTTCACCAGCACCAGCGCCTGGCGGTCATGCACGCCGGCCGCGCCCAGGCTGCGGCCCTTCCAGCCGCATTGGTCGATCAACCAGCCGGCCGCCAGCTTGTAGCGCCCGTCCGGCTGCGGATACGACACCAATCCTGGGTGTTCGCCTGCCAATGCGTCGCGCTGCGCGGCCGAGACGATCGGATTCTTGAAGAAGCTGCCCGCATTGCCGGTGACCGCAGGGTCAGGCAGCTTGGCGCGCCGGATTTCGCAGACAGCTTCGAAGATATCGCGCGCCGTCGGCTGGCCCTGGGCCAACCGCGGATGGCGTTGCAAGTCGGGATACCCCAGCACCGGCTGCCACGGTCGCGGCAGGCGAAAACGCACCGACACGATCACCCAGCTGCCCGGCGGCTGGTGTTTGAACACGCTGTCGCGGTAGGCATAGCGGCAATCCGCCGCGCTCATCTCGACATAGCGACCGGCACGCACATCCCAGGCGGTCAGGCTGTCGAACCGGTCGGCCAGCTCGACGCCATAGGCGCCGATGTTCTGCACGGGCGCCGCACCCACCGTGCCGGGAATCAAGGCCAGGTTTTCCAGCCCGTCCCACCCCTGCCGCACACATTCGGCCACGAAACCGTGCCAAGTCTCGCCCCCCGCCGCTTCCACCAGCCAGGCATCCGGCGTGGCCTGCAGCAGGCGCACCCCGCGCAACGCCACCCGCGCCACCAGCCCCGGCACGGCCTGCGGCAGCACCAGGTTGCTGCCGCCGCCCAGCACCAGCAGCGGGCCGCTTCGAGCCGCCAGCGCGGAAAGCGCCGGCAATTGGGAGGGGGCGTCCACGGACACGTAAGCCTCGGCCGTTGCGGCCAGGCCCAGCGTATTCAGGGCGGAAAGGTCCTGCTGCCGGGGTACCAGCACAGGCGCCATAGCGGGAGAATTTGACATGGATACTACTGGCTATGCTATATTTTTGGTCTTCGCTCATATTACTTGATTGAGCTTGGTAGGACGGCACAGCCGCTATTTGCCAAGATCACTGCGATCCGCCCGCGCCAGTGGCAACCCCAACGGCCAGCACGATCCCAAAATTTCATGTAGAATGCGCGCCTTCTGATCGATAACCAAGTTGATCGGGCAACTACCCGGGAACGGTAACCGCAAGGGCACCTGCCAGGCAGTTGGCAATAAAAAATGGTTTGCACGCCGCAAGGCAACCCGCGTCAAGCGGGGCACTGCGAACCCATGCGGGAGTAGCTCAGTTGGTAGAGCGCAACCTTGCCAAGGTTGAGGTCGCGAGTTCGAGACTCGTCTCCCGCTCCAGATTTTGATGCGCAGCGCGCCAACCGCCGCTGCGTAAATTGACAAAAGGGCCTGCGGGCCCTTTTTTCATTGGTGCGCGCATCGCAACCCACGTCGTCGCCCACTCTTGCGCCCCCCGCTGCTTTCAGAACTTTCCTAGTCTTTTTTCCTCCCCGCTCATCTAGAGTCGCGGGATGAACGGAACATCCCTCAAAGTGTCTCGCTGCCGGGCGGGCGAAAGCCGCGGACGACGCACGCTCCCGATCAACCCACGCGCCCGCCCGCGCCGCAAGGCCCTCGAATGAAACGCGGCGTCTCCCTCTTCTGGGGTGGCATGGATGCGCTATATGCTATCCACTTCGTCGCATCCAACGTCCATCGCGGGCGCATCCCGATCCATGCCGACCTGGTCGAGTTTCATCAGCTGGATCACTCGCCAGCATTCCAGACGCTGGTGCTTGGCCTGTCCGTCCTGCTGACGCTATCCATCGCGGCTTCGGCCATCCTGTTCCTGCGCGGCAACCGCTACGCACCGCGCCTGGCATACGCCCAGGTGCCGCTGCGGCTGCTGCTGGCAGTGCCTTCGCTGTCATTCATCCCTTTGCTGCTGCCGCTCTCGGCCACCCCCAGCGTGGCGCTGAACCTCACCTTGTTGCTGGGCTCGGAGGCGCTGAAGGTCTTGACGCTGTACTGGGCCAGGGGTGGAGAAAAGGCGCCGGCGATCTCAACTTGATGCTCAGCGTTTTTCACGGCAACAGATGCTCAACCGCCTAGCCCGGCTTGCCCTCGCCACACTGCTTCTGGCGCTCGGCATCGCCATCGCCCTCATCGCGCTCATGCCGGCACCGCTCGACGGTGCGCGATACCTCGGCCTGACCTGGCGCGATGTTTCAGCCATGGACAGAGAACTGATCCTTGTCGAGGCAAAGGGCTACGCCTACAAAGCGCATCAAGGCCTCTGGACAGACACGCTGCAGCTGAATTTTTCCTATGTGAATGGCGAGCCGCGGGTCGTCTCGACGACGAGCAAGCGGCGGATCATCTTTTTCGATACGGCCTGGGCGGGCGACGAACGCTCAGTCACGAAGGACGCTGCCGAGCACTACCTGGAAGTTTGGCTGCTGGGACGCCTGCAACTTCCCTAGCTTGGAGCTACCGCATTTTCAGACCGACTCAACAATGCTCTTGACTATCAATCCGCGACGTCGCGCGCTTATCGGCGCGCTGCTCATCAGCCTCGGCATTTGGCTCATTGGCACCACCGCGGGGGAACCCTGCATGACAACGCCGGACCCACGGACCGCGCTCGACTACGCCTTGCTAAGCCTGCTGCTCGCATCGACCCTCTCATTGATGTGGTTTGCCATCGCCAGGCGCGTCGCAGGGTGGGTACGCTGCGGTCTTCTGTGCTTGGCACTGACAATCCTTGCGGCCATCCTGATGTTCGCCCTTCTCTTTGCGCATCTGACCGCGCTTGATCTGCTTGACGCCCGCTTCGATCTCGTCGCGCGGGCGGGATGGCTCTTCACCAAACATTGCGCCTACCCCTTTCCGGCTGAATTCAAAGCCCCGTTCGGGGATATCATCTACGCGCTCTACCCCTTATTTTCTTTCTACGTTTGCATGCGCATCGGGCAACGCGTCCTATGGCGTAAGCCCCGACCGATGACCGAATGAACCCTGCTACGTCTACCTCCCTGGCGCAAGCCGTCTGCGCCGCGCACGGCTTGCCGGCCGTACCGCCCGAAGATCAAGTGGCGGTGGCCATCTCGACCCTGGGGCAGATGCCCATCTATGGCACGCGTATCGTCCTGCCGGAAAACGGCACGGTCAGCTGGTTCATTCACTGCGGCGACTATTCCGATGCGGATGATTTCTATCAGCCTGTCCACACGGTACACCTGACAGACATGCTGCCCCAGGTTGTCCGCTACCTGCACCTGCCGCCCGGGGCAAAGTTCATCATTGATGACCAGGGCTACGAAGACGTGTGGATGGCGCCATGACCCCATGGACGCATTGGACTGACGCCTCGCGTTGAAGCGCGTCGTACATCCCTGGAGAGCGTCATGGCGATATATTTCAATCTAGCGGTCGATTGCGGCTCGAACGAACGCGTGGCCACGGCAGTCATGGCGCACTTCCATGATCTTGTGATCGAACTGCCCGGCAACCCGCCCGCCGTCTGCTCGGCAAGCCATAGTCACCAGCGGGGTCTGTGGTTTGTCGAGGTGTGGCCACTGGGAATGGGTTACGGCATCCCTTCGACGCTGCCGTCACGGCCCGAGCTATGCGATGCCCGTCCGTTGGAAATGATCAGCCGCGCGCTCTACGCACGCCTTCAGGCGCTTTCAGGATATCGTCGCGCGGTTTTTGGCGCCGAAGTCTACGACCTTCTGGCATTTGCTACTGCCGCAGAGGACAACGACCTGGATTATGGGGGGCTGGTCTTTTCTCAAGCCGCGTTCCCTGATGTACCTGCCGGGTGCGCGATCGAGCCGTTCGCGCCCGGCTACGCCCGGATCACCGAGGTCCGCCGCTGACGGCGCCACGCATTAGCACGCCAGCCCGACCGCCGCGCATGAAAAACGCCGCCCGGCGAATGGCGGCGAGTCCTGCTTTGCAGGGCGGTATTAGCGCGCCGCGAAATGCCCCGCGATCTGCTCCTGGGCGCGCTGTCTTGCTGCCTCCAGCGCCTGGCCACCCATGGCGGTGCCTTCCACCGAGAAGAACGTCAGGCGCTTCAGGCCGATCGTAGCCAGGGCCACTTTCAGGTAGGGCGTCAGGAAGTCGGGCTGCCGCGCATCGGGCCCCGAGAACACGCCGCCCGACGAGGCCGCGACATACACCGGCCGGTCGGCCAACACGCCGATCTTGCCTTCGCGCGTGATGCTGAAGGTGCTGCGCACCCGCACCACGTGGTCGATCCATACTTTCAAGGCGGACGGCACGGTGTAGTTGTGCATGGGCGTGGCGATGACGACGTAGTCGGCTTCGGACAGCGACTGGATCAACTGGTCGGACTGGCGCAACGAACCGCGGCCGCAGACCTCGGCATCCGGATCGGCGGGCGAACCCAAGGCGCAGGCGTAGTCCACGTCCACGTGGGGCAGCAGGTTGGCATCGATTTCGACGATGTCACGCCCTCGCACGGGATCGTGCCGCGCCAGTTGATCGACGACGATCCGGGACAGGCGGTGGCTCTCTGATTCCACGCCACGCGGGCTGCAAGTCAAACGCAGGATGCTCATGCTGCCTGGCCTCCCAGCACTTTCGAGAAACGCATGGCGCCGGTCAACAGGCCCTGGCGGAAATAGAAACGCTGCGCCAGCGCGTTGGCCAGGCCGGTGTCCAGCACCAGCTTGGCGCACCCGGCCTCGCGAGCGATGCCTTCCAGCGCCTGCAGCAGGCGCGCGCCGTGACGGCCGCCGCGGCTGCGCTCGGTGGTCACCAGGTCGTCCACGTACAGGAAACGGCCATAGATCAGGTTTTCCTGGTAGCGGTAGCCCGCCAGCGCCACCGGCTCGCCCCCTTCCCAGACGGCCAGCAGCGCGTAGTTTTCAGCACGCATGCGGGCCACGCGGGCGGCAAAATCAGACTCGTCGGCCAGATGCGGGCGCAATTGCTGCATGACGGGAAACGCAGCGCGCAGCTCGTCGGCGGTTTCTAGGTGGCGGATGTTCGGGTCACTCATGTCTTGATCGTCCTGTCCTGGCAGTCTTGCCGTGAATCGGGCCTGCGGCCGAAACCGACCGAAGCAGACACCATGCTAGTCAGCCCATGCCATAATTTGAAGAACCATAAATTGAACTTTGGACTAGGCCATGACGCGGTCTCCCATTGATAGCTTTCCGCCCGCCGCTGCCAGTGACGAACCGCTGTACCGCCAGATCTATGACCGGTTCCGCGGGGCCATTGCCCAGGGCATGCTCAAGCCCGGGGACCGGATTCCGTCGGCCCGGGCGCTGGCCAAGGACCTGGGCGTGGCGCGCGGCACGATCGAGATGGCCTACTCGCTGTTGCACGCCGAAGGCTATGTGCAGCCGCGCGGGCAGGCCGGGACCGTGGTGACACCGGGATTGCAGGCACACACCGTGACCAAGCCGGCGCCCGCCCCGGTCAAGCCGGACCCTGACACCTGGCGCCACCCACCGTCGGTACTGCCCTTCCAGATGGGACTGCCAGCGCTGGATGCATTTCCACGCAAGATCTGGGCGCGGCTGGGCGCCCGCCACCTGCGCGCCACGCAGGCGGCCGACCTGTCATATCCACCTGCCGACGGACTGCCCGCGCTGCGTACCGCCATCGCCGCACACCTGCAGGTGGCGCGCGGCATTCATTGCACGCCCTCGCAAGTGTTCATTACCTCCGGCTATCGCGAAAGCCTGAACCTGGTGATCCAGGCCTTGCTGCAACCGGGCCAGCAGGTGTGGGTCGAAGATCCGGGCTACCCGCCCACGCGCGAACTGCTGACCCACGCCGGCCTGGAACTGGCCCCGATCGAGGTGGATGCCGAGGGCATCATGGTCGCGCGCGGCATCGAGCAAGCGCCACAGGCCCGTGCCGCGGTCGTGACGCCCGCCCACCAAAGCCCGCTGAGCGTGACCTTGTCGCTGACCCGGCGCCAGGCCCTGCTGGAGTGGGCCGAACGCAACCAGCGCTGGATCGTGGAAGACGACTACGACGGCGAATACCGCTACATCAGCCGGCCGCTGCCGGCGCTGAAAAGCCTGGATCGCCATGGCCGTGTGCTATATGCGGGCACCTTCAGCAAGGTCATGTTTCCCGGCATCCGCTTGGCTTACCTGGTCGTGCCCGAAGCCCAGATCAGGCGTTTCGAGGACGTCAATCGCGTGCTTGGCAATGGCATCCCCGGCCTGACCCAGGCGCTGGTCTGCGCGTTCATGACCGAGGGGCATTTCGCACGGCATATCCAACGCATGCGGCGGCTGTATTCCGAGCGCCGCGAGGCCACGGCAGCGGGCTTGTCCAAGGTGTTCGGCCCGGACATGCCCATCAATCCGCAACCGGGCGGCATGCATCTGCTGGTCAGGATGAAGGGACATCACACCGATCGCCCGCTGGCCCGCCGCATGGTCGAGAATGGCATCTATGCGCACGCGCTGTCGCGCTGGTCGACGGCCGCGCCCTGCGGGTCCGGGCTGTTGATGAGCTTTACCAACATCGAATCGCAGGAACGGGCCGAGCAGCTTGGCCGCAGGATTCTTGCGCTGATGTGAACAAGGCCTGCCCCGACGGACAGGCCTTGGCAGACCACGATACGGGCCAACGCCCACCGCGCCTCAGTTCAATCCGGCCTTGTCCAGGCCGAATGCGGCATCTGCCGAGCCGGGCTCGGTGCGGAAGGCAACGTTCAAGCGATTCCAGCCATTGATGCCCACGACCAGGAAGGTCAGGTCCGAGATTTCTGCTTCGGACAACTGACTGCGAACCTGTTCATAGACCGCGTCGGACACGCCGTGCGGGTGCAGCACCGTCAGGGCTTCGGTCCATTCCAGCGCGGCGCGTTCGCGTGCGCTGAACAGCGTGGACTCGCGCCAGATGGCAATATGGTGCAGGCGCAGTTCGCGCTCGCCGCCGATCTTGGCCTGCTTGACGTGCATGTCCAGGCAGAAGCCGCAGCCATTGATCTGCGAGGCGCGGATGGTCACCAGGTCATTGAACTCCTTGATGACGGCCTTCTTTTTCAGGGAGGCGCTGAAGTCCAGGTAGTGCTTGGACAGTTCGGCGGACACCTCGAAGTAATTCAAACGCTGGCTCATTTCACTCGTACCTTTCTTGAATGGGTTGCGGACGACACCGCGTACCGACATAGTGCAACGCGACCGCCTGGCGAAAAAGCGCCAAGAAGCGCAATTTGGCCTGGGCCATGATGGCGACGCGCTTCGTTGACCCTTGGCGGATTTGATGTATACTCTCGCCTCTTCAAAGCAGTACCGCAGTGCCCCGCGCGGGAGTAGCTCAGTTGGTAGAGCGCAACCTTGCCAAGGTTGAGGTCGCGAGTTCGAGACTCGTCTCCCGCTCCAGCATTTACGCAGCAGGCCGTTTCATGACGGCGGCAACGTAGCTGGAAGATCCGGTTTCCGGCTCACGCATCGGCACAATTCGGAAAACTGTGTATAATCGCTGTCTTTGGTGGACACGGCCTTTTTTCAAAAGTCCCCGCCAAGAACAGATGCAGTAAGGCTTGAAAACAAGCCCAGCAGTACCCAAGCGGGAGTAGCTCAGTTGGTAGAGCGCAACCTTGCCAAGGTTGAGGTCGCGAGTTCGAGACTCGTCTCCCGCTCCAAATACAAAAAAAGGAAGCACCGGCCAACACCGAGCTTCCTTTTTTCTTGCAGTACTGGCGCAATGGCAGAGTGGTTATGCAGCGGATTGCAAATCCGTGTACGTCGGTTCGATTCCGGCTTGCGCCTCCAGTATCTCCCCCCCTCCTGCAGTACCCTCCCCCTGCATCTCGTTACCCATCCCTACGCCCGGTCAATCGATTGGTTGCTAAGGTGACGCCGTTTTCATTGAACGACGAAGCCATGCCCCACAATCAGAAAAACCATACCCTGCGGCGCGCGCCCTCTACCCTGCTCGCCCTGTCTGCGGCGACGTTGATGGCGCTGGCGCCACTGGCGGCCGAAGCGGATTCCGACCGCCATCACCACCGCCACAAGCACGGCCATGGCCGCGGCGAGTACAAAGAGAAGTACTGGGATGGCGCCTGTGAGGTCGAGCGCAAGTGGAAGCGCAATGGCGACTACCGCGAAAAGCGCAAATGCCGCGACGACTACGGCTATGGCTACGGCGCGCCGCAGCCGGTCATGGTGCCGATGCCGGCACCCGCCATCGTCATCAACCCGCCCCCCATCATCATCCGCCCCTGAACCATGGACCCTTCGGTGAAAGACGCCATCGCCCGCTGGCCCGACGTGCCGGCCGTGTTCGGCTGGCTGTCGCTGGACGCACGCGGACGCTGGCGCCTGCATCCGCAAGGCCAGGCCGCGCAAGGCGGCCCGGGCGAGTCCATCACCAATGCGCAGATCCTGGGCTTCATCAACCGCAACTATGAACACGACGAGGCCGGCCGCTGGTTCTTCCAGAACGGCCCGCAGCGCGTGTACTTGCGGCTGGATGCCGCACCGTATGTGCTCCGATTGAGCGATGACAGCCGCACACTGGTGACGCACACCGATGCCGCAGTGGATACCGTCAGCGGCTGGTGGCTGGACGACAGTGGCCAGCTCTATGCCATGACCCCGCTGGGGCCAGGCATCATCCTGGACCGCGACCTGCCTGCGCTACTGGAGCGGCTGACGACGCAGGACGGCGCGCCGCTACTGGATGCGCTGGACGGCCTGGCTTGCGAGCAAGCGCTCAGCGTGAAGCTGCCGCACGCCTACCCCGCCGCGCCGTTGCGCCAGATCGATCAGCACGATCTCGCCAGCACGCTGGGATTTCAGGCGAATCCCGTCGCCCAGGCTGCGACGGGCAGACCGGCCCGCACCGAGTAAGCCACGCGCGGCGATCCCTTGCCCGACGCCCCGCGTCAGAACATGCCGTTGCTATTGGCCGATTGCTCAGGGATCGGCTGGACCGCATCCCAGTGCTCGACGATCTTGCCCTTTTCCAGGCGGAAGATGTCGATGATGGCGTTGCCGCGCGAGCCCGGCTCGCGCACGGCATGCACGTGCAGGATCACATAGTCGCCGTCGGTGAAGACGCGCTTGATCTCGCTTTTGGACTGCGGGTACTTGTCGCGCAGGAAGGCGACGAATTTGCGAAAGCCCTCGGGGCCGTCGGCCGCATTGGGATTGTGCTGCACGTAGCGGTCGCCTACATATTTCAACGCGGCATCCGCATCCTTCTGGTTCAAGCCCTTTTCGTAGAAGGCCAGCACGGCCTCTTTGTTGGCGGCTTCCTGCTCAGGCGAGGCGTAGGCCACGGGCGACAAAGCGGCGGCAATCAGGACAGCGCCAAAGGCGCGCTTCATGAACGTCATGGAATCTCCAGATGAAAAATACCGGGGCGGCCGGACCATTCTAGGGGCCGGCCGCCCCGGGGGCGACGTCCAATCGGGTAGACAGACTGATGCGCGTGGCGATCAGCCGCGGCCACTCTTGACCAACGCGAACTTGCCATCCCCCAACAGCGCCAGCACGGCGGCTGCGACCGAGAGGAAGATGGGGTATTCCCAACCACCATTGGGATTGCTGAAACCCCAGCCATTGCCGAAGTGGACGGTGGCGGCCACGAACAGCTGTACCGTGGCAATGACGGCGATCCAGCGCGGCACGACGCCCAGGATCAACAGGACGCCAGCGCCGATCTCGAAGAAGGTCACCGGATAGGCCAACCAGCCGGCAAAGCCGATCTTGGCGAAGAACTGCGCGGTGCCCGGCAGGGTGAACACCAGCAGCTTGGTCAGGCCATGGGCCAGGAACATCACGCCCAGCGCGATGCGGAGCAAAAGCGCGGCATAAGGCGCGGTACGGGTATCGATCATTGCATTCTCCGTGAGCGAATCGCCCAGGACGGGAAGATTCTTCATGGCCGCTATTCTTGCGATTCCAAAAACAAAGATAAACATGCAAAATCGCAACTTATTGTTCCCCGATTGGTAACAATGCCGAACACGATATGGACACTCATACTGCGATGCAGACCTACGCCCGGGTCGTCGAACTGGGCTCTTTCGCGGCCGCCGCAGACAAGATGGGCCAGGCCCGTTCCGTGGTCACGCGGCAGATCGCCTACCTGGAAGAAAAGTATGGCGTGCGACTGCTGAACCGCACGACCCGCAAGCTCAGCATGACCGACGCGGGCCGCGCCTTCTACGACCGGGTACGCCCGATCCTGGCGGAAGTGGCCGACCTGGAACTGTCGCTGCAAGCCGAAGGCCAGGCCCCCAGCGGCCGCCTGCGGATCAGCGCGCCGGTGTCCTTCGGCATCCTGCACCTGGGCCCGGCCATCGCCGAATACCTGCTGCGCTATCCGGACGTGGTGATCGACCTGGACCTGAATGACCGCGTGGTGGACCTGGTCGAAGATGGCTACGACGTCGCGGTGCGCATCGGACCGCTGCAGGATTCATCGCTGGTGGCGCGGCCGCTGGCGCCTCAGCAATTGCTGGTGTGCGCGGCCCCCGCCTACCTGGAGCGCCACGGCGCGCCGCAAGTGCCTGAAGACCTGAAGCAACATCGCTGCCTGCATTACGCCTATGCCAGCACGGGCAACGAATGGCATTTCGAGAAAGACGGCATCACCCACCTGGTGCGGGTCAATGCGGCGCTGCGCGCCAATAACGGCGACGTGCTGCGTACGGCCGCCCTGGCCGGACACGGGGTGATCCTGCAGCCGGAATTCCTGGTGGGCGAGGACGTGCGCGCGGGCCGTCTGGTGGCGCTGCTGCAGGATTACGGCCACACCCCGATTTCCATGTACGCCGTCTACCCACACCGGCGCTTCCTGTCACCCAAGGTGCGTTCGTTCGTCGAGCACCTCGAAGAACGCTTCGGCGGCCGGACCCCGGCGCCCCCCGCCCGGCGAGCCAGCCGACGCCACAGCCGGTAGAATCGATCCCATGACCGCCAAATCGCCCCTCGAATACTTTCCCGCGCCCCGCCGTGCGAATTTCTGCAGCCAATGCGGCTCGCCCGTGAACCGCCGGGTGCCCGAGGGCGACAACCGCGAACGCGACATCTGTGACCACTGTGGCGCCATCCATTACCAGAACCCCCGCCTGGTGGTAGGCACGGTGCCGGTGCTGGACAACCGCGTGCTGCTGTGCCGCCGCGCCATCGAGCCACGCTACAACACCTGGACGCTGCCGGCGGGCTTCATGGAACTGGGCGAAAGCACCGCCCAGGGCGCCGGCCGGGAAACGCTGGAAGAATCCGGCGCGCGCATCCGGCTGGGCGAGATCTACACCATCATCGACGTCCCGCAGATCGAGCAGGTGCACGTCTTCTACCTGGCCGAGGTGCTGGGCCCCGAGCTGGATCCCGGCCCGGAAAGCCTGGAAGCCCGCTTCTACGACGAGGCCGACATCCCCTGGGACGACCTGGCGTTCCGCACCGTGGCGACCACGCTGCAACGCTATTTCGAGGACCGCAAGCGCGGCACGTTCGGCCCTCACCACTACACCCTCGAATCGCACCGTTGAAGCTGCCCTGGCTTGCTGCAGACACGCCGTTCCCACCGGCCGAATTCGCGCTGACCGATCCGGACGGCCTGCTGGCGGCTGGCGCCGACCTGACCACCGACCGGCTCATCCAGGCCTATTCCAACGGCATCTTTCCCTGGTATTCCGAAGGCGAGCCCATCCTGTGGTGGAGTCCCGACCCCCGCATGGTGCTGGCGTGCAAGGATTTCGCCCCGTCGCATTCGCTGCGTAAATTGCTGCGGCAGGTCGCCAGCCAGGAAACCGCCGCCACCCCGCGCATCGACGTGCGGGTCGACACGGCCTTTGCCGATGTCATGGCGCAATGCGCCGCGCCACGAGACGGCCAGCCGGGCACCTGGATCACCGCCGCCATGCGCCAGGCCTATCGCGCCTGGCACGAGGCCGGCTACGTGCACAGCATCGAAACGTGGATAGACGGCGAACTGGCCGGCGGCCTCTATGGCATCAGCCTGGGCCGAATGTTCTTCGGCGAATCGATGTTCACACGCGTGCCCAATGCGTCAAAGATCGCCCTGGCCTACCTGGTGCGCTATGTGACCGCCCAGGGCGTGCAATGGATCGACTGCCAGCAGCAGACCCGCCACCTGGCCAGTCTGGGCGCCAGGCCCGTACCGCGCTCGCATTTCCTGTCGCATGTGCGCGCCGCCACCGCCGCCCCCGCCATCGCCTGGGCGCCCGGCCGCCTGGACAGCGCCGGCCGGCTGATTCCCCTGGCGGCAGGCGCCAGCCGCCCGGGCACTACCCCGGACTATCCCCAAGCCGGGACCTGACGCCACATCGATGCCCGGGTTAGGCGTTAATATGTACCTATCCCGTCACGGACTTGGCGCCGCACGCCGGGACCCCAGATGAGCCAGCTTAAAGAATTACCCTTCTCCACGCTGCAGTTCTATGCGACCGCTCCCTACCCTTGCAGCTACCTGCCAGGACGCCAGGCACGGTCGCAGGTGGCCGCGCCCGGCCACCTGATCAACGCCGGCACGTATTCCCAATTGGTCGAGCAAGGCTTTCGCCGCAGCGGCCTGTTCACCTACCGCCCGCATTGCGACAACTGCCACGCCTGTGTGCCGGTGCGGGTGGACACCGCCGGCTTCGCCCCCAATCGAAGCCAACGACGCGCCTGGCGCGACCACCGCGACCTGCAGTCCTTCGTGGCGGAACTGGCCTGGTCGCCGGAACACTACCGGCTGTACACCCGCTACCAGCAGGGTCGCCATCCCGGCGGCGGCATGGACGAAGACAGCCGCACTCAATATGCGCAGTTCCTCCTGACCAGCCGCGTCAATACCCGCCTGGTCGAATTCCGCGACCCGGGCGGCATCCTGATGATGGTGTCCATCATCGACGTGCTGGATGACGGCCTGTCGTCGGTCTACACCTTCTACGATCCCGACGTGCCGGGCAGCCTGGGCACCTACAGCATCCTGTGGCAGATCGAACAGTGCCGCACGCTCAACCTGCCGTGGCTGTACCTGGGCTACTGGATCGAAGACAGCCGCAAGATGTCGTACAAGGCCAGTTTCCACCCGGCCCAGTACCTGATCGACGGCAACTGGCGCGAAGCGCCTACGCCAGCCGCGCCCCCGCCAGCCGATCCGGCCTGACCCCGCCCCGCTGCGGCAAGGGCGGCCAAAGACGCTTTACAATCCCGCTCCATGTCGATCCTCTTCCACGCCTATCCCCTGGCCCGCCCGGCGCTGTTCGCCATGGACGCGGAAACCGCCCACGAAGTCACCCTGTCGGGACTGCAACGGGCCTACGATTGCGGCGCCACCCGCAAGCTGCTGCACGCGCAACCCAAGGCGCCCTGCACCCTGATGGGCATGCAGCTGGCCAACCCGATCGGCCTGGCTGCGGGGCTGGACAAGAACGGCGCGTATATCGACGCGCTGGGCAACCTGGGATTCGGCTTCGTGGAAGTGGGTACGGTGACCCCGCGCGCGCAACCCGGCAACCCCAAGCCGCGCATGTTCCGGCTGCCGCGCGCCAATGCGCTGATCAACCGTCTGGGTTTCAACAACCAGGGTCTGGACGCGTTCCTGGCCAATGTGCAGCGCAGCCAGTGGCGCAAACAAGGCGGCATCCTGGGGCTGAACATCGGCAAGAACGCCGATACGCCGATCGAACGCGCGGCGGACGATTACCTGATCGGTCTGGCGGGCGTGTACCCGCATGCCGACTACGTGACGGTGAACATTTCATCGCCCAACACCAAGAACCTGCGTGCGCTGCAAGGCGGCGACGAACTGTCGGCACTGCTGGCGCTGCTGGCGGACAAGCGCCGGGCGCTGGAAGACCAGCACCAGCGCCGCGTGCCCATGGCAGTGAAGATCGCCCCCGACCTCACCACCGAGCAGATCGACGCCATCGCCGATGCCCTGCCCCGCCACGGCATCGACGGCGTGATCGCCACCAACACCACGTTGTCGCGCGAGGCCGTCACGGGCATGGCGCATGCCGACGAAGCCGGCGGCCTGTCGGGCGCACCGGTGCATGAATTGTCGTTGGCGGTGATCCGCCGACTGAAGGAACGCCTGGGCGACAGCCTGGCGATCATCGGCGTGGGCGGGGTGCTGTCGGGCCGTCAGGCCCTCGAGAAAATGCAGGCAGGCGCCGATGCGGTGCAGCTGTACACGGGCCTGATCTACCGCGGCCCCGCCCTGGTGGGCGAATGCGTGCGTGCCGTCGCACGCTGATACCGGCTACCTGAACCCGGCACGCCACAGGCTTGCCGCGCCGGACGTTTGCTCCGCGACGCCCGAAGACACAGAACGCAGGCAAAAAAAGAGGCCACCCGAAGGGTGGCCCTAATTCCAGCTCTGCTCTGTCACTCAACAGTACTACATAACTGCAATTTGCGCAGCAATGCGCGCCAAATACTTAGGCGCTGCGGCGGCTGCGGCTGGCAACCTTGGTGGCGGCGTCGGCGGCATCCGTCGCAGCCTTGAAGGTCGCGTTCGCGGCGGCATTCAGGTTGGACTCGGCGACTTCGGCGGCCTGCTTGGCGGCCTTGGTCAGCGAATCGTAGGCGCTGTTGGCGGTGGCCAACGACGACTTGATCAGGGCAACGGCGCTTTCCGAACCCGTGGGGGCGTTCTTGGAGAACTGCTCGACGGCGTCGGTCAGTTGCTGTTGGCCTTCGGCGATCTGTTCTTCGGTCAGCTTGACCAGGTTGCCTTGCACGCCGGCAACGATGTCATACACATGCTTGGTGTACGCCAGGGCCTTTTCGGCACCCGGTTGCAGCAGGCCGGAAGCAAACGCGGCGGCTTCTTGCGGATCCTTCACTTCGGTGGCTTGCTGCGACTTCTGGGCGACTTCGTCCAGGGTGGCGCGCACGACCTTCAGGTTCAGCTCGACCAATTTTTCGAAACCGGCAAACACAGCCGACTGGGCGGCCACGAACGTGTTGATGCTGGCTTTTTGACGGTCCAGGACTTGTTGCGGGATAGCGCTCATAGAATTGCTCCTTTAGGGGGTAGCCGGAGGCTGTCCGGCAGGTAAGGATGGTGTCTGCGACGAAATTAAAAACGTGCGCGGAAACTGGTACTACAAGCTACCGCCGGCCCGTTTGATGCACTGCACAATTCACATTCTACGGGCCAAAAAAACCTTGTCAAGCAATATTGGTGCAACGCAACAACTATTTGCACTTTAACAGTGCATACCCGTCGCCCGTTTGACGGCGCGCAAGGATTTCCCATGATTCGGGAAATACCGGACATGACGGCGTATCAATTCTTTTCTACACTGCTTGCACGCTGATGACAGATAAACACAAACGATAAGTCAGCGGTCAAAAACACATCGCAGCAAGCAAAACCCTGCAATTGGAGACTTCATGACCCTCATCCCCCGCACGCTTTCGGCCCTGCTCGCGGCCAGCGCCATGCTCGCGGCCGGCGCCGCCCACGCGGAATTCCCGGAACGCCCCATCAATATGGTGGTGCCTTTCGCCGCAGGCGGCCCGACGGACAACGTCGCGCGTTCGCTGGCTGAAGCCATGCGGCACACGCTGGGCCAGACCGTCGTGGTCGAAAACAAGGGCGGTGCGGGCGGCACCATCGGCACCACGCAAGTGGCCCGCTCGCAGCCGGACGGCTATTCGGTGCTGCTGATGCACGCCGGCTTCTCGACGGCGCCGTCGCTGTACAAGAATCCGGGGTACGACCCCTACAAGAGTTTCGAGCCCATCGGCCTGGTGGTCGATGTGCCCATGACCATCATTGCGCGTTCGGACTTCCCGCCCAACACCATCCAGGAATTGGCCGAGTACGTCAAAAAGAACAAGGACAAGGTTTCGCTCGCCAATGCCGGCATCGGCGCGGCCAGCCACCTGTGCGGCACCATGCTGGTCGAAGCCCTGGGCGTGCAGCTCCTGACCATTCCCTACAAGGGCACCGCTCCGGCCATGAACGACCTGCTGGGCAAGCAGGTGGACCTGCTCTGCGACCAGACCACCAACACCACGCAGCAGATCGACAGCGGCAAGGTCAAGGCCTACGCCGTCACCAGCCTGCAGCGGGTGCCCACCCTGCCCAAGCTGCCGACCATGGACGAGTCCGGCTTCAAGGGCTTTGAAGTCGGCATCTGGCATGGCATGTGGGTGCCGAAGGGTACGCCCAAGCCGGTGGTGGACAAGCTGATCAAGAGCCTGCAGGCCGGTCTGGCGGATCCGAAATTCCAGGAACGCATGAAGCAGCTGGGCGCCACGGTGCTGACCGCCGAAGCCAATCCCCAGGCGCTGGACGCCAAGGTGAAACAGCAGGTGCCGCAGTGGGCCGAGCTGTTCAAGAAGGCCGGCGTCGAGCAGCAATAACGCCAGCGCGCCGGTCGGGCACGTCCGCCGCGTCGGATGTACCCGACAGGCGCAGCCGCGGGCTTCTGCGACCGGCATTGAAAAAAGCCCCTTGCGGGGCTTTTTTTCGTTCCAGGGCAAGCGCCGGTCAGCTACGCATGGCCTCGGCGGCCAGCCCCAGTCCATTGAAGCCGGGGGATACGGATGGCTCGTAGCCCAGCGCCTCGGAGATGCTGGCAGCGGTATCCACCAGGGCCTTGATCCAGTCGTCCTGCAACCGTTCGGCCGGGGCCGAGATCGACAGGCCCGCGACCAGCTTGCCCGTGTCGTCGAAAATGCCGGCGGCAATGCAACGCACGCCCAGCTCCAGCTCTTCGTTATCGCGCGCATAGCCGTGACGCCGCACCAGCGCCAGTTCACGTTCCAGACGGTCCAGGTCGGTCAGGCTGTTGCGGGTGTGACCGGCCAGGCCCGTGCGCAAGGCATAGGCGCGCACCTGACGGGTATCACCCGTGGACAGGAACAGCTTGCCGGTGGACGTGAGATGCAAGGGCGCGCGCCCACCAATGGCGCGCACCACCTGCATGCCGGAGCGCTCGCTCCAGGCGCGGTCGATGTAGACGATTTCGTCGCCTTGCTGCACCGACAGGTTGATGGTCTGTCCCGTCAGCTTGTGCAGCGAGCGCATGGCCGAGATGGCGGCCTCGCGCACATTGAGCCGCCCCTTCACCAGCGAGCCCAGCTCCAGCAGCCGCATGCCAAGCTGATACAGGCCGTTGTCCACTCTTTCAACGTAGCGCCCCACGACCAGGTCGTTCAGGATGCGGTGCGCGGTGGACGCGTGCAGCCCGGTGGTCGCGGACAATTCCTTGAGCGTGACGGGTTCGGGCTGTGCGGCCAGCGCGTCGAGCAGGCGCATGGCGCGCTCGATGACCTGGATGGCGATGGGGTGGGACGACGCGCCATCGGCCTCGGCGTCCAGCGCATTGCGGGGGGTGGAAAGACGGGACATAGGAAGGAAATGGGGCTCACGCGGCGCCACCGAAAGAGACCGGTCTTGCGGCAACGCAGCAAACAGTTCTTTCCCGTATTGTGAAATTTGCTGGAAGATTTGGCAACCGGTTTTTTATCGACAAAACGGGGACGCGCCCCGTTTTGATTCCATGCGGCGTCAGCCCGCAGGCGGCGCCAGCTTGCCGCCCAGACGCAGCACTTCGCCCCGCAGGAACTCCAAGGCTTCGGCCGCTGCCGCGGGTTCCCCCTTGACGCCCAGATCGATGTGCGGGGTGCCGCCGGCCTCGCCGACGCTGGGCAGACTGAACGCGCGCACACCCGGCCAGCGGGTTTCGACGGTTTGCATCGCCGGGGTGATGCGCGATTCGGGCATGCTGAACACCAGGAAGGAATGCTCGGCGTGCTGGCGCACATGCTGCAATGCACGATAGCGCGTATCGAGCGTCCATTCGAGCATCGGCCAGGCCATCACCGGAAAGCCCGGCACGAAGGTGTGGTCGCGGATGAAGAACCCGGGAATGCGGTTGTAGGGATTGGGGACGATCTCGCAGCCCTGGGGGAAGACGCCCATCTGCAGGCGCTGCTGGTTTTCCGGCGCGCTCATGTCGGCCGTGCCTTGGCCCTTGGCCGCCATTTCGGCGGTGCGCAGGGCAATCGCCTGCTCGGCCTCGGGGTGCAGCGCCAGCGGCAGGTCCAGCGCCGCGGCGGCGGCCTGGCGGGTATGGTCGTCGGGCGTGCCGCCGATGCCGCCGCACGAGAACACCACGTCGCCCGTGGCGAAGCTGCGGCGATAGGCGGCCACCAGCGTGTCACGCTCGTCGGGCAGGAATTCGGCCCAGCTCAGTTGCATGCCGCGCGCGGCGAGCAGTTCGACGACTTTGGAGAAGTGCTTGTCCTGCCGGCGGCCCGACAGGATTTCGTCGCCGACGATGATGAGGCCGATGCGGCGGGAGGCGGATTCTGCAGCCATGTCCGGTTCCAGATTGAGGCGGTTGAATGGGGGAAAGGCGTGACGGTCAGGCGACGTCGATGGTGCGTTCCTGGCGCAGGCGCTGGACGGCGTCCAGCCCGTAGTGTGCATAGACCAGCGCCGAGAACACCGGCAGGATGATCCAGGCAGGCGGCAGCAGGTTCAAGAGCGAGCAGATCAGGCCGATGACCCAGAAGCCGCCGTTGTTGCGCTTGAGGATGATCTTGCGTTCGGCGGGGCTGGCGTGTTCGACGATGGCGTCCAGCCGCATCATGCGCGAGAACGCGAAGGCCCACCAGAACACCGACAGCACCACGGCCATGGGCGGCACCAGCCACAGCGGCAAGGTGAGCAGCCAGCCGACGGCAAACGCCACCGACACCCAGACCGCGTTCCAGACGCTGACGGCGGTGGAAAACTTGCCCTGCCGCCCCAGGCCGGCGTACTCGCGCTGGCCGACGTGGCGCAACACCAGCGGCATGACGAACACGGCCGCGATGGCCAGGCCCAGGATGCCGGACACCGGCAGCAGGATGGCGGCCGCGATCACCGGTATCAGGTAGATCTTGAGCGAAAACAACCCCATCGCCACCAGCCATTCGTCAGTGCGGTTGACGAAGTCCCAGTGCGAGGCCTCGACGCGCAACCATTCGGTCAGGGGCGTCCAGAACAGCCAGAGCAGCAGGAACGCGCCGACCAGCGCGATCAGGAATGGCAGCAGCACCGCGAACAGCATCGACGGGTGGCATTGCGAGACCAGCGCGCGCTTGAAGGCTTGCGCCACGCTGCCCGCAGGTCCGGAAAAGCCCCTGGCGCCGGGGGCTTGGGTATCAGTGCGCAAGGCGGTCATGGCATGACGAATATAAGGTGGGCATCCCGGGTATGATAGTCAAACACGCTTGCCTTCGCTCGTATGACACTCCTGGTACCCGGTTCCGATCTGACCGCCCTGCGCGCCCAACTGGCGGCCTCGCCCCAGTCCTGGCTTATCGCCTGTTTCTGCGCCGCCTGGTGCGACACCTGCGGCGAATACCGGCCCAAGCTGCGCACGCTTTCCGGCACCCTGCGCCAGCATGTATTCGCCTGGATCGACATCGAAGACCATGCCGAATTGCTGGGCGAAGTCGACGTCGAGAATTTCCCCACCCTGATGGTCCAGATCAAAGGCCGAGTCGTCTTCTACGGCCCCATGCTGCCGCATATCGGCCACCTGGAACGCCTGCTCGACAGCCTGAACGAAGACAGCCCGGCAGTGACCTCGGACCTGCCCGACTTGCCCCGGCTGCTCACGGCCTGATTCGTCAGCGAACGACCTGCAAACAAAAAGCGCCCGGCCAGGGCGCTTTCTCTTTGGGGCATCGGGCGCATACCGGATGCGCCCTGTTTACTTCACTTTCGGCTACCGCCCAGCAACACGGCGATCTGGCGCTTGGGTGCGGACGAATTGCCATTTTGGCGCGGGGCCTGCTCTTGCTCCGGGGCCGGCGCGGCCGAGGGCTCGTAGGGCTTGAGGAAGAAATCGTCCACCGGCTGGCGCGACGAGCTGGAACCATAGCCGCCGCCCGAGCGGCGGTCTGACGAACGGCCACGCTCGCGGCCGCCTTCGCGGCTGTCACGGCCCTCGCGGCCTTCACGCGACGAAGAACCGCGCTCGCGGTCTTCACCGCGGCCATGGCTGCGGGCCACCAGGTCGGCCGGCACGTCGAGCGTGCCACGCGGCACTTCGCGCTTGATCAGCTTTTCGATGTCGAGCAGGAAGCGCTCTTCGTCGGGCGTGAACAGGGCAATGGCTTCGCCGGAGGCGCCCGCGCGGCCGGTACGGCCAATGCGGTGGACGTAGTCTTCGGCGTTGTAAGGCAGATCGTAGTTGATGACGCAAGGCACGCCGGCCACGTCCAGGCCGCGGGCGGCCACGTCGGTGGCGACCAGGACTTCGAGTTCGCCGGCCTTGAAGGCTTCCAGTGCCTTCATGCGGTCGGCCTGGGTCTTGTCGCCGTGGATGGATTCGGCCTTGACGCCGTCACGCTCGAGTTCGCGGGCCAGGCGGGCCGTGCCGATCTTGGTGTTCGAGAACACGATGACCTGCTTCAGGCCGCGCGACTTCACCAGGTGCACCACGGCGGCGCGCTTCTTGTCGCCCGCCATCTTGTAGGCGATCTGCGTGATGGTGGTGGCCGTGGCGTTGCGCGCCGCGACTTCGATTTCGACGGGGTGGTTCAGGTACGAACGGCCGAGCTTGCGGATTTCGTTGCTGAACGTGGCCGAGAACAAGAGGCCTTGGCGCTGCGCGGGCAGCAGGCGGATGATGCGTTCCAGGTCGGGCAGAAAGCCCATGTCGAGCATGCGGTCGGCTTCGTCCAGCACCAGGATGCCGACCTGGCTGAGATTCACGTTCTTTTGCTCGACGTGGTCGAGCAGGCGGCCCGGCGTGGCGACCAGCACTTCGCAGCCGCGGCGCAGCGCTTCTTTCTGCGGGCCGATGTCGACGCCACCGAACACCACGGCCGAACGCAGCGGCGTCTGCTTGCTGTAGCGCTTGACGCTTTCGTAGACCTGGTCCGCCAGCTCGCGCGTGGGCGTGAGGATCAGTGCGCGCACAGGGTGCCGCGCGGGCGAGGCGCTGGTGTTGGCCAAGGGCATCAGGCGATGCAGGATGGGCAACGTGAATGCGGCGGTCTTGCCGGTACCGGTCTGGGCGGCGCCCATGACGTCGCGCCCTTCGACCACGACGGGGATGGCTTGCGCCTGGATCGGGGTGGGCGTGGTGTAGCCGGTTTCGGCGATGGATTGCAACAGCAGGGGATGCAGCCCGAAGTCGGAGAACGTGGGCGTAGGCGCGGGCGCTGCGGCGGTGGGTGCTGCGGATTGAGTGGATTCAGTCATCAGGGTTTGGCAGATACCGGGACCAGTGAAAAAGAACAAAACGAGAGTGCTTCGAGCACTGCACTACATATGCATCGGGACAACCGGAACGCGCGCCACGCTCGCGCGGCCACGTGCAAACTACCCGCTCATTGCGGGCAATCTGCACCCTGCCTTGCAGGCCAGGTGGCGCATTCTGGTTTCGATACTTATGAGGGGCAGTACCAGGCCCGGATTGCTGTGGATAAGTTGATTTTAGCGCAGCCGGCCTACCACACGGGCAAGCGTGTGTCAGGAATGCCTCGCGGCCGGCTCTGACGCCCGGCCAGCCCGCCCCGGCACGTCCCAAGGAGTGTCCGACAGGTGGACACTCCTTGTGCGGACTGCGGTCGTCAGCCTGCCAACCAGCGCAAGCCCCACAGCACCACCATGCCGACGACGATGACCAGCACCGCGCTGCGGGTGCGCAGGAACACCAGGATGGCTACGACGCCTGCCACCAGCTTGTAGTCGAAAATCGGGCCTAGCCCGGCCTTCCAGGGCAGCAGGTCCGGCACCACGATGGCGGTCAGCGCGGCGGCCGGTGCGTAGCGCAGGGCGCGGCGCACGCCGTCGGGCAGCGGAATGTAGTCGCCGAACAGCATGAAGCCGGCGCGCGTCAGCACGCTGCACAGGGCCAGCAACAGGATGGCGGAATAGACGTAGATCTCGGATGGCCAGAGGGTCATGCGCGCGCCTTGAAGAAGCGTTCGGCCCACATGCCCGCCACGACGCCGGCGATGACCGCCGCCGCCAGGCCCAGGCGCAGCGGCAGCACCTGGCCAGTCCAGGCGACCACGCCGGCTGCCAGCATCGACACCAGCATGGGCTTGGAATTGGCCAGCGGCACTGTGATGGCCAGCAGCGCCAGCACGGCCGCGAAGTCCAGCGACCAGCCGGTCGGCACCATGGTGCCCAGGTAGATGCCCACGATCGACGAGGACTGCCAGACCAGCCAGCCGGGGGCGATGGTACCGATGAAATACCAGAGCTGTTCGCGGGTGCCGCGCTCGGCCGCGTCGCCGAAACGGGGCATGAACAGCACGAAGCCCATGTCCGTGGTGAAGTACCCCAGGCCCAGGCGCTTGGGCCAGGACAGGTGGCGGAAATAGGGTTGCAGCGCGGCGCCGAAGATCAAAAAGCGCAGGTTCACCACGCAACCCGCCGCGAAAATGAGCCACAGCGGGGCCCCCGTGGCGATCAGCGGCAGGGACGTCAGTTGGGCCGAGCCGGCGTACAGCAGCAGGGTCATGGCCAGCGCCATGGATTCGGTCAGGCCCGACTTGACCATGGCCACGCCGGTCACCAGGCCCCAGGTTGCGGTGGCGATCAGGGCCGGCACGATGGCGTGCACCCCGGCCCGGAACGCGGCGACGCGCTCCTGGCGGACCACCCGCGGATCTTCGGTTTCGGGAAACGCGGACTCAGAGGACAACGGCAGGCCCCTGGGTATTCGGACAGGACGACATGGGAACTCTATGGAAGGAAACTCACGACAAGCTGCTCGCCCGCCGGGGCCGCGGCGGCCCGAAGGCACCACGCCGGTGCGCGAATAGGGGCCTATTGTAACCTCGCCGCTTGATACAATACGGCCCTCACATTGAGAGGGGAGCAGACCATGTCGATGGCTGACCGCGATGGCTTCATCTGGTATGACGGCAAACTCGTGCCCTGGCGCGACGCGACCACGCACGTCCTGACGCACTCCCTGCACTACGGCCTGTCGGTCTTCGAAGGGGTACGCGCCTACCATGCCGAGATCGGCACGGCGATCTTCCGCCTCGAAGACCACACCAACCGGCTGTTCAACTCGGCGCACATCTACCAGATCCCCATGCCCTTCGATCGCGACACGATCAACGAGGCCCAGCGGATGGTGGTGCGCGAGAACAAGCTCGAATCCGCCTACCTGCGCCCGCTGGTGTTCTACGGCCCCGAGAAAATGGGCGTGTCGCCCAAGGGCGCGAAGGTGCACGTGGCGATCGCCGCCTGGCCGTGGGGCGCGTACCTGGGCGAAGAGGCCCTGTCACAAGGCATCCGGGTGAAGGTGTCGTCGTTCGCCCGCCAGCACGTCAACGTGACGATGCCGCGCGCCAAGGTGGCCACCACCTACGCCAACTCGATCCTGGCCAACACCGAAGCCTTGCAGGACGGCTACGACGAAGCCCTGCTGCTGGATACCGAAGGCTTCGTGGCCGAGGGGTCCGGCGAGAACCTGTTCATCGTCAAGGACGGCGTG
This sequence comes from Achromobacter sp. 1014246743, assembly GCF_059760725.1. Taxonomy (NCBI): domain Bacteria; kingdom Pseudomonadati; phylum Pseudomonadota; class Betaproteobacteria; order Burkholderiales; family Alcaligenaceae; genus Achromobacter; species Achromobacter sp. 1014246743. The sequence goes on along the minus strand of NZ_JCBANA010000001.1, from coordinate 87,621 downwards.
CTCTGCGAACCCGAGATCGCGTCAGCCTTGACCGGCATCACCCGCTCGACCATCCACGCACTGGCCGCCGACGCCGGCTTGCGCATTGTTACCAAGCGCCTGACGCGCGACGACGTTTATATCGCCGACGAGGCCTTCTTCACCGGCACGGCCGCCGAAGTCACGCCGATCCGCGAGGTCGACAACCGCCAGATCGGCACGGGCCAGCGTGGCCCCATCACCGAGAAACTTCAGAAAGCGTTTTTTGACATGGTGAATGGCCGCAACCCGAAGTACCATCACTGGCTGAGCAAAATCTGATTCGCGCCGCCCTGCCTGCCAGGGCGGCATTACTGCCCCAACCTACCGACCACCGGTATTTTTATTCAGGAAATTCCATGACCGCTGCTGCCCCGGCCGCCGTCCCGCACCCCCACGAAGTCATCGAAGTCGGCGCCGAAGACCTGCCCGTCTTCTGTCCGGGCCCCAAGGCCCCGCTGTGGAGCATGCACCCGCGCGTCTTCCTGGACGTCGCCCGTAGCGGCTCGGCGCGCTGTGCCTACTGCGGCGCGGAATACCGGCTCAAGCCCGGCACCATGCTGCACGGCCACCACTAAGCCTACGCCGCAACCGCCAAACCATTGCCGCCATCATGTTCGCCACGCCCGAAGAAGCAGAACACGCGTTCTACGAAGCCCTTGAGCAAGGGGACACCGTCCGCCTGATGCAAGTGTGGGCGGACGACGAGGAAGTCGTCTGCATCCATCCGGGAGGCCTGCGCATCGTGGGCCACTCGGCGGTGCACGAATCCTGGCAGCACGTGCTGGCCAATGGCCCCCTGCACATCCGGCCGCTGCGTCCGCTGGTCATGCTGAGCATGATGTGCGCGGTGCATGTGCTGGTCGAACAGGTGGCCGTGCGCACGCGGGAAGGCACGCAGTTCGCCAACTGCTACGCCACGAACATCTACCACAAGGGTCCCACCGGCTGGCGCATGGTCATGCACCATGCCTCGTCGGCGCCCACGGAAGCCGGGGTGCTCGATTTGCACGACGTACCCGACATGCTGCACTGAAGCGGGTGGATTTGTTGGCTGCTGCTCGTTTCGATTCGACACCCTGCCCCGTACCCTCCTGGTTGCCCGGAGGCGATGCCCAGACGGTCTACGCCGCGCTGTTCGCGCAGTACCACCGTATTGCCTTCGTGCGCGACCGGGTCGAAACGCCCGATACCGATTTCGTCGATTTCGACTGGACCGGCCCCGGGCTGTTCCCGCACAAGGCCGCCGATGGCGCGCCGGTCAGCGGCCAATTGCCCGTGGCCAATGGCAAGACTGCCGCGGCCCGCTGGATGACCGACGCCGACTGGCAATCGCTGCCGCAAACGCCCGAGACCCCGGCCCTGCTGCTGTTCCACGGCCTGGAAGGCGGCAGCAACAGCCGCTATGCGCAGTCCATCGCGCACCATTTCCGCGCACGCGGCTGGATCGTCGTCATTGCCCACTTTCGCGGTTGCTCCGGCGTGCCCAACCGGCTGGCGCGCGCCTATTACTCCGGCGATTCCGCCGAAGTCGGTTTCTTGCTCAAGACGGTGCGCGACCGCATCCCGCACGCGCGCTGGCACGCCGTGGGCGTGTCGCTGGGCGGCAATGCACTGCTGAAGTACCTGGGCGAGCACCACGAAGAGACCACCTGGCTGACCGCCTGCGCGGGCGTGTCCGTACCGCTGGATCTGGTGGCCTGCGGCAAGACGCTGTCCACCGGATTCTTCAACCGCAAGGTCTACACGGGCCATTTTCTCAAGACGCTCAAGCACAAGGTGCTGGAAAAGGCCCACCGCTACCCGGGTGCCATCGACGTCATGCGCATCGCGCATGCGCGCGACCTGCGCGATTTCGATGACGCCTACACCGCGCCCATGCACGGGTTCCGCAATGCGCTGGATTACTGGACCCGCGCATCCAGCAAGCCGTGGCTGCCGCAGATCTCGGTGCCCACGCTGGTGCTCAACGCGCTGAACGATCCGTTCATTCCGGCCAGCGCCTTGCCCAAGCCGGACGAATGTTCGTCCAGCATCCTGCTGCACCAGCCCACCGACGGCGGCCATGCCGGCTTTCCGACGGGCGCATTCCCCGCACACCTGGGCTGGCTGCCGCAGCGCCTGGGCCGCTTCTTCGAGACCGGGCTATAAGTGCCGCGCGGGGGTGCCGGCAGCCTGCCGGCGCCGTCCGGCCCGCGTCAGCCCGACTTGAAGCGCTCCAGCAACTGACGCTCTTCGGCCAGCTTGTCTTTCACTTCCTTGATCTGAACGTCGATCTGCGACTGCTCGTAGAAGTCCGTCGACATGCCGCGCGCCTGCTGCAGCTGCGATTCGGCCGCGGCGAACGCGCCGGTCATCACGTAGTAGCGGGCCAGATCGCGGCGCGCCTGCACCGGCTTGCCGGTGCGCTCTTCGCTTTGCGCCAGCATCTGGTAGAGGCTCGGCTCGTCCGACCCCCACTGCTTGATCTTGGCACGCAGATACTCTTGCGCCTCGGCGTGACGGCCATTGCCTTGCAGCGCCGTGGCATAGGCCAGCCCCAACGCACGCTGCTCGGGCCAGCGCCGGATGGCGGCCTGCGCCAGGTCCTGCGCACGGCGGTAGTCCTTGCGGGCCAGGGCAATATCGATGGCCAGCTTGGCCATCTGCGGCGAATCGCGGCCATCGGCCGAGGCCTGCCCCAGATAGCGCTCGGCCTCGTCCAGGCTGTTGCGCTGGAAGGCCTGCAGCGACAGGCCATAATAGGCCGCCGAGCGGCGCACGCCTGACAGGGCCTGCGCTTCGTCCTGCAATTGCTGGGTCGCCGAACGCAGGCTGACCGCGTCGCGTCCCTGCACCACGCGCATCTTGGCGCGCACGTACCAGAAGTCGTCGCTGTCGACGTGGCGCGACGGCGGCAAGGAGCGCACGCGGTTCTGCACATCGGACATACGCTCGATGGACAGCGGGTGGGTGCTGGCCCAGGAACCGCCGCCGGCGCCCTCGTTCAGGCGCGAGGCGTTCATCAGGCGCGAGAACATCTGCGCCATGCCCTGGGCGTCGAAGCCCGCCTTGGTCAGCATGGTGAAGCCAGCCCGATCGGCCTCGCGCTCGGCATCGCGCGAAAAACCCAATTGGCGGTTGATGGCGGCGGCCTGGCCGAATGCGGCCACGCCCATCGCCAGGTTGCCCCCCCCGCCCGCCAGGGCGGCCAGCAGAGCACCCGCCAAACTGGCCAGCATGACCATGCTGTTCTGATTCTGCTGCGTCATGCCGCGGGCGATATGGCGCTGCACGACGTGGCCGATTTCGTGCGCCAGCACCGCAGCCAGTTCGGACTCGCTGCCCGAGGACACGATCAGCCCCGTATTGACGCCAATGAAGCCGCCCGGCATGGCGAAGGCATTGATCTCGGGGTCGCGCACGCCGAACATTTCAACGTCCGGGACGGCCCCCGGCGAGAACGACGCCAGCTTGCGCCCCATGGTGGTGAGGTACTGGCTGAGTTCGGGGTCGTCGATATACGTGGGATCGCGACGGCCCTGCGACATGATGGCTTCGCCCAGGCTGCGCTCGAGCATGGGCGAAAGATCCGCGGCGGACGCGGCGCCCATGGTGGGCAAGCCCACGGGCTGGGCCCAGGCGGCCACGGGCAAAGTGGGCGCGACCAGGGCGAGGCAAATTCCGGCGATCGCGCCCCGTTGCGCAATCGAGCAAATGGATGGCATTTTCCTGCGGTTCATAAGCCTATGATAGCGATGCGCTTAAAATGTTTCATCGTTACCCCCTACGAGGTTTCAATGCGTCCCGTCCGTAAAGCCGTTTTCCCCGTCGCCGGCATGGGCACGCGCTTCCTGCCCGCCACGAAGGCGATGCCCAAGGAAATGCTGCCCGTGGTCGACAAGCCGCTGATTCAGTACGCCGTCGAAGAAGCCGTGGCTGCGGGCATTACCGACCTGATCTTCGTTACGGGTCGCAACAAGCGCGCCATCGAAGACCATTTCGACTCCGCCCCCGAGCTCGAATCCGACCTCGAAAGCAAGGGCAAGCATGAGCTTCTGGCCATGGTGCGGGGCATTCTACCTGCCCACGTCAATTGCCTCTATATCCGCCAGTCGGCCCCGCTGGGCCTGGGGCACGCCGTGCTGTCGGCCGCCCCCGCCGTGGGCGACGAACCCTTCGCCGTGCTGCTGGCCGACGACCTGATCGACGCCGATACCCCCGCGATGAAGCAATTGGTGGATATCGCCGTCGCCCAGAACGCCAGTGTCCTGGGCGTGCAGGACGTGCCGCGAGAAGACACCCGCAAGTACGGCATCGTGGCTACCCGCGCGGGCGACACGCGCGCCGACGGCCGCACCGAACGCGTGACCCATATCGTGGAAAAGCCCGACCCCGACGCCGCGCCCTCGACGCTGGCAGTGGTGGGCCGGTACGTGCTGGAAGCCGCGATCTTCGACCACCTGCGCTCGACCAAGATGGGTGCCGGCAACGAGATCCAGTTGACCGACGGCATCGCCTCGATGATGCGCGAACGCGCGGTGTATGCGCACCGCTACGAAGGCACGCGCTACGACTGTGGCAATAAGGCGGGGATGTTCCAGGCTACGGTAGCGCTGGGCAGGAAGTACCACGGCCTGCTGACGGATTGATGCGGCGGCCGCGACAGGCCGGCTCCTGAAGACGTCAGGACGGCTCGCGGCCAGGCCTCAGACAGATGCCGCGCGGGCGCGCGCCCGCGCCTTGGCCATCGCGTCCCGGTCGGCCTTGCGCAGGCGCCCCTTGGCCGACAGGCGCATCAGCGTGCCCAAGGCCACCATCAGCCCGATCACTTCCACCAGCGCGGCGGGAATCCACATGGTCAGGCCGCCGATGGTCTGGTCGGTTTGCGCAGACATGGCGATCGCGCGGCCGCACAGCTCGAACAAGGGATAGATGTCGCTTTCCGTGAAGGCGATGACCGCCCCCGCCACCATCTGGGGCAGCATGGTCAGGATCGGTGAGATGACGCGGCCGCCCGGCGTCATTGCGGCAGGCGGACTGGGGCGGCGGTCCAGAATCAGGTTCCAGTACATGAAACCGCTGATCACCACGGACCAGTTCATCACGCGATACAGGCGCCAGTCGAGCATGGAATAGAACTGCACCGACGGAATCAGCCAGACCAGCACCAGGAACACGAACAGGGTCGGCACGAAGATCTTGTGGGTCAGCAGCGTGACGGTGGCGCGGCCCGCGCCCGTGCGCAGGAAATCACGCAGGCGGATCCGCCAGGCCATCGGCAGCCCGGCCCTCATGACCTGCCCGGGAAATGCCGCCATGACCAGCAACGGCCCCAGGTGGTGCAACACCAGGTGCTGGATGCGGTGAATGAAGAACATGCGCTCGGCGTAGTAGTCCAGGCGGGTGTGCATGGACAGGTACAGCAGCACCATGCCCGCCCAGAACAGCACGCGCCGCGCGCCCGAGACGTGGTGCACGAGTTGACCGCGCACGAACAGCACGATGGCCACCAGGAAGGAGGCCACCAGCGTGGGAGAGAACTCCCAGGGTATGAGCCATTCGAGACTGTCCATGCGTGTCATCCGGAAATTGCCGGCGGGGGGAGCCGCCCGGGCCTAAAACGCGCAACCGGGGTCGATTGTAGTAGACCCGGGCGGCCCCCGTCCGGCTCAGAAGCGGTGCGAAATCCCCGTGCCAAAACGCGACGTGTGGGAATGGCCCGGATCGAACTGGTTGTCCAGGGTGTAGTTGGACGTATAGCCGGCGAACGCGTAGAGCGTGGTGCGCGGCGACAGGTCGTAGGTATAACCCAGCGTCACCAGTTGCGCGTTGCGCGCCTTGGCGCCGTCGTCCCATTTCCAGTCGGGGTTGGCCAGCGACCATTGCACCACCACGGCGCCGTGCCCTACCGGCACGCTGGCCCCCAGCAGCCAGGCGTTGACCGTGCCGCCGCGGGCAAATGCCGCCGGCCCCAGGTTCTGGCCGAGGTTGTCGGGGTCGCCGCCGTCCAGGCCGACATAGCCGTTGCGCTGCCGCGACCAGGCCACCGACACCTTCACGACCTCGAAATCGTAGGACGCCCCCAACTGCACGGCCTGGGGCCGCCCGCTGCTGCCGGCGAGCGGTTCGGCCAGGCGCATCTGGTCCCAGGTGGCGACCGCCAGGAGAGGACCGTCCTCGTACTTCAGGCCCAGGCTGATGGCACGGTTGTTGGAGGCGGTCTGGAAGCGGTCGCGGCCGTCGGCGTCGAATGAATAGCCGACGCCCGCCTGAAAACCCTGCCAGGTCGGCGTGTAGTAGTTGACCAGGTTGCTGAACTGGTAATTGTCGGACGCCTTGAAGGTGGCGCCCATGCCCATTTCCTTCCAGGAAGCGAGTTCCAGCGCATTGCCGTAGGTCTTGCCGACGGTGTACTGGCGACCCAGCCGCAGATCGCCGTAGGCCTCGTGCGCCAAGCCGACCCAGGCGCCGTAGTTGAACAGTCGGTCGTCGTCGGCGCGCTTGCCGGTGGACGGGTCGAAGCCGCTTTCCAGCTGGAAACGCGTGCTCCAGCCATCGCCCAGGTCTTCGCTGCCGCGCAGGCCCCACAGGGAATCGGTCAGCCCGCCGTTGAGCAGGCCGCTGTGGCTGCCTTGTCCCGACGTGTGGGTGGTGGCGATGCCCGCATCGACCACGCCATAGAGTTGCACGCCGGGGCCATCGCCCGCCGCATGCGCCATCAAGGGAAACCCTGCCGCGCCCGCCATCAGCGTCTTGGCAACAGTCGTGATTTTCATAGCTATCTCCTGAGTGCGCGGCGGGCGCCCTGCCCGCCGCCAGGTGGTTCGGTTTGACTATTGCCAGCCGTAGCGGCGGACCCAGATGCCCTTGAGCAGTTGCGTCAGGACGCAGTAGCTCAACAGGATGCCTGCCAGCCACGGGAAGTAGGACCACGGCAGTGCCTGCAGCTGGAAATACCCCGCCAGCGGCGAGAACGGCAGGAACAACCCCATTCCGACCACCATGACCGTCATGGCCATCAGGGGCCACGCGGCACGGCTTTGCAGGAACGGGATCTTGCGAGTGCGGATCATATGCACGATGAGCGTCTGCGACAACAGCCCTTCGACGAACCAGCCCGACTGGAACAGCGTCTGGTGCTCCGGCGCATTGGCCTGGAACACGTACCACATGAGCGCGTAGGTGGTGATGTCGAAGATGGAGCTGATGGGGCCGAAGAACACCATGAAGCGGCCCAGGCCGGCCGGGTCCCATTGCTGCGGCTTTTTCAGGAGTTCTTCGTCGACATTGTCGAACGGAATGGCCGTCTGCGATATGTCGTACATCAAATTCTGCAGCAGCAGGTGGATCGGCAGCATCGGCAGGAACGGCAGGAAGGCGCTGGCCACCAGCACCGAGAAGACATTGCCGAAATTCGAGCTGGCGGTCATCTTCAGGTACTTGAGCATGTTGCAGAAGGTCTTGCGGCCTTCGATCACGCCGTCTTCCAGCACCATCAGGCTTTTTTCCAGCAGGATGATATCGGCGGCTTCCTTCGAAATGTCGACCGCCGAATCCACCGAGATGCCCACATCCGCCGCGCGCAGCGCCGGGGCATCGTTGATGCCATCGCCCATGAAGCCCACGGTATTGCCCTGCGCCCGCAGCGTATGGACGATGCGCTCCTTGTGCGCCGGGGTCAGCCGGGCAAAGACGTTGGCCTCGCGCACGGCCAGGGCCAACTGGGTGTCGTCCATGGCCTCGATCTGGTCGCCCAGGTAGACCTTGCGGACCTCGAAGCCCACTTCGCGGCACACCTTCTGCGTGACCAGCTCGACGTCGCCGGTCAGCACCTTCACTTCGATACCGGAATCGCGCAGGGCCGCCAGCGCCGGGCCGGTGGATTCCTTGGGGGGATCCAGGAAGGCGATGTAGCCCACCAGCACCAGGTCGGACTCGTCGGCCACGCCATAGGCCTGCTGCGTGGGTGGCAGTTCGCGCACGCCCACCGCAATGACGCGCAGCCCGTCGCGGTTCAGGTCGGCGGTGACACGACGAATGTCGGCGCGCCGCGCATCGGTCAACAGGTGCACGTCGTTGCCCACGCGCAAGCGCGTGCAGACCGCCAGCATTTCTTCCAGCGCGCCCTTGCAGATCAGTTCGTGGTGCTCGCGGCCGTTTTCGGTTTCGCTGACCACCACCGACATGCGGCGGCGCGAGAAGTCGAACGGAATCTCGTCGATCTTGCGATAGCGCGTGGCCAGGTCCAGCTTGCGCTCGACCTCGGCGTGGCGCAGCACGGCCACGTCCAGCAGGTTCTTCAGGCCGGTCTGGTAGTAGCTGTTCAGGTAGGCATAGGCCAGCACGTCGTCGCTGGTGGCGCCATAGACGTCCGTGTGGCGTTCGAGCACGATGCGGTCCTGCGTCAGCGTGCCGGTCTTGTCGGTGCACAGCACGTTCATTGCGCCCAGGTTCTGGATCGCATCCAGCCGCTTGACCACCACCTTGCGCCGCGACATCCGCACCGCGCCCTTGGCCAGCGTGGCCGTGACGATCATGGGCAACATTTCCGGCGTCAGGCCCACCGCAATCGCCAGCGCAAACAGCAGCGCTTCCAGCCAGTCGCCCTTGGTGAAGCCGTTGATCAACAGCACGATCGGCGCCATCACCAGCATGAAGCGGATCAGCACCCAGCTCACGCGGTTGATGCCTTGCTGGAACTGGGTGGGCATACGCGAGGTCTGTGTCACGCGGCCGGCGAGTTGACCGAAGTAAGTGCCCGAGCCGGTCGCGATCACCAGGGCGCTGCCGGACCCGCTGACCACGTTGGTGCCCATGAAGGCCATATTCTCCAGTTCGAGCGCATTGGCGGTCTCGGTGCGTTGCACGGCGTACTTTTCGACCGGCAGCGATTCACCGGTCAGGGCCGCCTGGGCAATGAACAGGTCCTTGGCGCCCAGGATGCGGCAATCGGCGGGAATCATGTCGCCCGCGGACAGCAGCACCACGTCGCCCGGCACCAGCTCGGCCAGCGGCACTTCGATCTGGCGCGAGCCGGACGCGTGCAACGTGGCGCCGAAGAAGCGCCGGGCGTCGCCCTCGGCCATGCCGGCGGCATCGCTGCGCAGCACGGTGGCGGTGTTCTGCACCATCGCCTTCAGGGCTTCGGCGGCGCGGTTCGAGCGCCGTTCCTGCACAAAACGCAGCAGCGTGGAAATCACCACCATCGAGCCGATGATGATGACGCCCTTCCAGGACTGATCGTCGGGCTCGGCCATGTAGACGTCGGTGACCCAGGACAGGCTGGCCAAGCCCGTCAGGAGCAGGTTGAAGGGATTGCGGAAGGATTGCCACAGGTGGGCATACCAGGTCAGCGGCTTTTCGTGGTCGACCTCGTTGGCGCCGTAGCGCGCCCGGGCCTCGTCGGCCTGCACTTCCGACAGGCCGCCGCGACCGCTGCGGAACATCGAGAACAGGGCGTCGAAATCCATGCGGGATACATCCAGCATGCGGCGATTGGCGCGACGCGACGCGTCGGAAGCCGTAGCGGCCACCGCCTGGCCGGTGCCTTCAAGCATGGGGGAACGCCGGAAATGGCGCCCCGACCGCCGCAACCCGGCGGCGGAAGAGAAAAAGGTCTTCAGGAATTTAAACATCGGAGTGCTCGGGTTCTTGGTGTTGTTCTGGGAGACACGGACGACAGGCAGCCGGGCCTGATCGCAGGCAGCACGGGGCCACGGCCTGCGCCAAGCAGGCCGAATCCGCCACGTACAGGCGTGCGCAGGCACCGGGGCGATGTTGCCGGTGTCCGGATCGCGTCGATGGGCGCGCCGGAGTGCGTGAAGCGGAACGGGAAACTAGCGGAAGAACCGGGGCCGGCGGAACGGGCGCGCGCGAAGCGGGCCTGGCCGGGGGTTCAGGGCTGCGGATTCCGTACGGACCGGGAGACTATCCGGCCAGTCGGCTCGCATGGAGAGGACAGGTCAGACAGGCAACCGGGCGCCACGCACGTGGCGCAATCGAGGCTCGGGGTCTATGGCACTGGGCATGGTCTCTCCTGGGGGAATAGGGGCGGATTCAGGCCGCCAGCGGTTGGGCGCCGAAATGCACGTGGCGCACGGCGGGGTTGGCGCTCAGGCGACGGGCTTGCGACATCAGTTCGCCACGCAGTTCGGGAGGGCAATTGACGGTGATGCAGGCCGACGCCATGGCCGGGTCGGTGCCCTGGTCGATCTGCACCTGCGAGACATCGAGTCCGGCGGCGCTGAAGTCCAGGCAGATCTGCTTGCGCAGGGCGCCCAGCTCGTCACGCGGACAGATGACCGTCAGGCGCGAGGTGCCGCGGCGGCGGCCCAGGGCGGTTGCACGGTCTACGCCGGCGCGGCGCAGGAACAAGTCGAAGAAACGCATAACGACCTCCATTGCAAAATGGGGAGCGGTATCGCGGATACGCGCGCACACACGCACGGCGCTGGGCGGGCGGGCACGAAACAGACGTGCGCGAACGCGGGCGCTGCGACTAGCGGCGGTTCTGGCGGATGATGTTGGGGGAGAATCCTGGCAAGCCGTGGGCTTGCGCTGCTGCCCCGGATGCTGCCTGGGGCTTGGGATACAACCGCAACCTGTTCAACAGGCTGCGGCAGATGGAGTTCTGCGTGGACCTGTTAAACAGCGACGTCGATGCAAGATCGACTACTTTCGCCGGAATCGGTATTCACGAAGACTGCTCCTGAGATGGATAACAGCAGAATTTTACGCGGGTTTCCACTGATGGACAAGGTTTGGGGACATAAAAGGCCCCTTTTGTGCGAAAAAGGATGCAGACCGCTTGCGGCCTGCATCCCTGCCCGGCATCAGGCGTAGAAATGCCAGCCCAGGTAGGCCGCGAACAAGGCATAGAAACCGCCCACCGCGGACAGCGCCGGCACGCTCATGACCGAACGGCGGAAACGCAGCCACAACAGGCTGATCGACAGCATGGTGAACAGGCCGGCCGCCAACAGCGGGCCATCCAGCAGCCAGGGCGTCATGAAGATGCCCAGGGCGCTGGGAATGGTGGCCTGGATCATCATGGCGCCGGAAATGTTGGCCAGCGCCAGGCGTTCCTTGCCCTGGCGCACCCAGATCAGCGCGTTCATGATTTCGGGCAGCTCGGTGGCCACCGGGGCCAGCAGCAATGCCGCCACGTGCGGCGACGCGCCCATGGCCACGCCCAGGATTTCGATCTGGTTGACGAACACGTGTGACGCGCCGGCGATCACGACCAGCGCCAGCAGGGTCTGGGTGGCCGCCCAGAACATCGACGGGTTGTCGTCACGCGGGCGCAGCTTGAGCGGTTCCAGGTCCTCGCAGTCGATGCATTCTTCATCGTTGCTCAGTTCGCGCTTGATGTACAGGCCGTAGGTAGCCAGGAACAGGATGCCCAGCCAGGGCTTCCAGGCAAAAGCCAGAAGGCCCAGCCCGACCTTGAAGACGAAGATGCCCATGAACCAGGCCTGGTCGCGGGCCAGCCGGCGCTGGTCCGCGTTGATACAGTTGGCTTGCGCGGGTTGGCCGCGACGGGCGCGCCACAGGGCAAAACCGACGACGGCATAGGCCAGGGTCGCCAGCACCAGCGGGCCGCCCATGGCGGCACCGACGCCGATGTCTTTCTGTTCGGGGGTGTCGCCGAAGACCACGGCCATGAAGGTGACGGCGCTTTCGGGCAACGCGGTGCCGAAGGCCGCCAGCACGGTGCCGGTGGCGGTCGCGCCCAGCTGGAAGCGATGTCCGACCCATTCGACGCCGTTGACGAAGAATTCGCAGGCAAGATAGATCACTGCCGCGGACAGGAAAAACAGGAACAGGGTGAGCAACATATAGACGCAGCCGGACGAGCAGAAACCAATTGGCGCGACGCAACGGCTCGCCCGGCCAGGGTGAACGCTACGCGGCCAAAGGTCTCGCCTGGCTGATTCGTGCGCGGGTGGGCCGCGACACGAAGACCGTTAGCGCCATGGAGTTCTGGCAACCGCTACGCGGCACCGAACCACCAAGTCTGTTGACGCTAACTCCTTTGGGGACAAAGGATGGCTACTCCCCAATGACAGAGCCGCGATTGTAGCAGCGCGGGCATGACAGTCCAGTGAATCCGCTCGCCGCGCACGGGAATGCGGCCGCACTGTCGCATCGGCGGCACGGCGAGTAAAGTAAATGGCATTCCAGCTTCCTGACGGCGCTGCGCGCCCCTTTGCCCATGAGCCTGCCTCCCGACGACATCGCCCCCTTCGCCGCCCGGCGCCAGCGCCTGATGGAGCGGATGCGCGCGGACGGAGGCGGCATCGCCATTCTGGCGACCGCGCCCGAAGCCGTCCGCAACCGCGACGCCGAATATCCCTATCGGCACGACAGCGACTTTTTCTACCTGACCGGCTTTACCGAACCGGGCGCCTGGCTGGTGCTGGTGGCGGGCGCCACCGACCGTGCCCTGCTGTTCTGCCGCCCGCGCCATATCGAACATGAAATCTGGGAAGGCCACCGGTTCGGCCCCGAGGCGGCAGCCGAGCACTTCGGTTTCGACGACGGGCAGCCGCTGGACGCGCTGGATGAACTGATGCCCAAGCTGCTGCTGGACCAGCCCACGCTGTATGCGCCGCTGGCCGGCGACAAGCGCACCGACGGCCGCCTGCACCGCTGGCTGGCGGCGGCGCGCGAGTCCAGCCGCGGCGGCCACGCGCCCCCGGATCGGCAACAGGACATCCGCCCCATCCTGGCCGAGATGCGGCTGATCAAGGACCCCTCGGAAATCGCCGCGATGCGCCGGGCGGCCAAGATCTCGGCCGGCGCCCACGCCCGCGCCATGCGCGTGGCGCGAGCCGGCATGCGCGAATACGAACTGGAAGCGGAACTGCTGTATGAATTCCGCCGCCACGGCGCGCAGGCAGTGGCCTACAACAGCATCGTGGCCGCGGGCGCCAATGCCTGCGTGCTGCACTACCCGGCCGGCGAAGCCGTGCTGCGCGATGGCGACCTGGTGCTGATCGATGCCGGCTGCGAGGTCGACAGCTACGCCAGCGACATCACCCGCACCTTTCCCGTGAACGGCCGCTACAGCGGCCCGCAGCGCGCGCTGTACGACCTGACCGTGGCCGCCCAAGCGGCGGCCGCGCAGGCCACCGCGCCCGGGCGCGGCTGGAACGACGGCCACGAGGCCGCGGTGCGCGTGCTGGCGCAGGGCATGCTGGACCTGAAGCTGCTGAAGGGGTCACTGGATGGCGTCATCGAATCGGGCGACTACAGCCGCTTCTACATGCACCGCACCGGCCATTGGCTGGGCCTGGATGTGCACGACGTGGGGGACTACCGCCAGCCGGGCGCGGGCCCCGGCGCCGAGCGCCCCTGGCGCACGCTGCAAGCCGGCATGATGCTGACCATCGAGCCGGGCATCTACGTGCGCCCGGCCGACGACGTGCCCGAGGCGTACTGGAATATCGGCATCCGCACCGAGGACGACGCCCTGGTGACGGACGAAGGTTGCGAGCTGATTACCCGCGGCGTGCCGGTACAGGCCAGCGAGATCGAGGCGCTGATGCGCGAATAGGGTTGACGTGGGGGGGCGGCGCGGTCAGAGCGTCAGGCCATCCAGCCAGCCCATCGCCACCCACACATACACCACCACCATGGCGATGGCGAACATGGACACCGTGGCGCCGACCAGGCAGGCCAGGATGGCCACCAGGACCGGGCCCCAGCCCGTCTTGCTGGACGGCGGCAGGCCCGGGTTGTAGAGACGGTCGAATTTCTCGTCGGGCATCAGCGAAAACACCGCGCTTTCGATGAAGCCGTCGATCATGGGAATGAACAGCACGAAGAACGCCGGGTTGTCCCACCAGACCGGGTAGTAGCGGAACGCGCAGAACAGGCTGACCAGCGCCACCGTCGTCACCAGCCAGGCGTGGCGGCGGCCCAGGTACCACCAGTGCGCGCCCAGCCAGCCGAACAGGCAGGCCAGCAGGCCGACAGCGACCTTGCCGCGCGGACGGCGGCCGATGGCGGCGGAAAGCGAAGAAGAAGCTTCGAGCTGCGTCATGTCGATCAACCGGTATAAAGGTCCCTGGCGCCAAGCCGCGCCGGCTGCCGTGGATTGTAGTGGACGGGTAAAATCCGGGCATGACTATCTCCGCCTTCGACATTGCGATTCTTGGCGCCGGCCCGGTCGGCCGGGTGCTGGCGCTGATGCTGGCGCGCGTGGCGCCGGACCCGGCCCGCATCGCGCTGCTGGCCGGCACGGCGCCGGTGCCGGTCACGCCCGACGCCGCGATCCCCGCGGCCGATCCCCGCGTGCTGGCCATGAACCACGGCAGCCGGGTGCTGCTGGAGTCGCTGCAGGCCTGGCCCGCCAAGGCGGCGGACATCCTCAATATTCATGTGTCGCAGCGCGGCCGACTGGGTCGCAGCGTCATCCAGCACACCGATTTCGACGTGCCGCAGCTGGGTTGCGTGGTGGCCTATTCCGCGCTGCATGCCAAGCTGGAAGAGCGCGTGGCCGCCAGCGGCGTGACGTTGCTGTCCGGCCCCCCGGCCCAGATCGACGGCCAGGACGGCGACGGCGTGCGTATCAGCCAGGGCGACACCGCCCTCAGTTGCCGCGTCGCCGTGCAGTCGGACGGCGCAGGCGCCAGCGACCTGCGGCGCGACTACGGCCAGCACGCCCTGCTGACCACCGCCCATGCCACGCTGCCGCGCCGCGGCTGGGCCTGGGAGCGCTTTACCGCGGAAGGTCCGCTGGCGCTGCTGCCGCACCCGCAACTGGCCGACGCCTATTCGGTGGTCTGGTGCAGCGCGCCCGAACGCGCCGCCGAACTGGCCGCGCTGGACAACGCCGCGTTCTCGCAGGCGCTGTCCGCCGCCTTCGGCGACCGCCTGGGCCGACTCTCGTGCCAGGCCCCGCGCCATGTCTTTCCCCTGGCGCTCAGCGCCCGCCGCGCCCTGGTGCAGGGCCGCATGGCGGCCATCGGCAATGCGGCGCAGACGTTGCACCCGGTGGCCGGCCAGGGGCTGAACCTGGGGCTGCGCGACGCCGCCCGGCTGGCCCAGGCGCTGGGCGGCTGGCTGGCCCAGCCCAACGCCAGCCCCACCGCCGCGTTGGCCGATTTCGGCCGTGCGCGCCAGTTCGACCGCGTCGTGACGGCCGGCCTGACCGACCTGATGCCGCGCATCTTCGCCACCGGCCTGGCGCCCGTCGAGCACGCCTGCGGGCTGGCCCTGCTGGGCCTGGACCTGGCCGCGCCCCTGCGGGCGCCGCTGGCGCAGCATCTGCTGACGGGTTTCCGCGCCTGATCGCCCCGTTTTTCGCCTATTTGTTACCAAGCTGTTGCAGGACGAAAAAGAGGGTTCGATCGAGCCGGTTAAAATGTGAGCATGCGCATAGGCCCGTGGACCCTTCCCAACAACGTTCTTGTCGCGCCCATGGCGGGCGTGACGGACCGTCCTTTCCGTCAGCTCTGCAAGAAATTGGGGGCAGGTTATGCCGTGTCGGAAATGGCCGCCAGCAACCCCAAGCTGTGGGATAGCGTCAAGACCTCGCGCCGCCTGAACCACGACGGCGAGATCGCCCCCGTGTCGGTGCAGATCGCCGGCGCCGACCCGGCCATGATGGCCGAGGCGGCGGCGTTCAACGCCAACAAGGGCGCGCGCATCATCGACATCAACATGGGTTGCCCGGTGAAAAAGGTCTGTAACGTGGCGTCGGGCTCGGCCCTCTTGCGCCACGAAGACCTGATCGCCCGCATCCTGGATGCCGTGGTCGAAGCCTGCGCCCCGCTGGGCGTACCCGTCACGCTGAAAACCCGCACCGGCTGGGACCGCGACAGCCGCAATGCCCTGCGCGTGGCCCGAATGGCCGAAAACGCCGGCATCGCCGCCCTGACACTGCACGGACGCACGCGTGCCGACCTCTATACGGGAGAGGCGGAATATGACACTATCCGCGCCGTCCGCGCCGAGCTGAAGATTCCGTTGATCGCCAACGGCGACATCGACTCGCCGGAAAAAGCCAAGCGCGTCCTGGATTACACTGGCGCCGACGCGGTCATGATCGGCCGGGCGGCCCAGGGCCGTCCCTGGATCTTCCGCGAAGTCGACCACTACCTGCGCACGGGCGAAACACTGGCCCCTCCCAGCTATGGGGAAATGCGCGAACTGCTGCTTGAACATCTCGACGACCACTACCGCTTCTATGGCGAACACACCGGCGTACGCACGGCGCGCAAGCACATAGGGTGGTATCTGGACGGCCTGCCGGATGCGGACTCGTTCCGCGACCGCATGAACCTCATCGACAACACCCGCGACCAGTGGCGGGCGGTGTCGGACTGGTTCCTCAATATTTGTCGCGACGGCAACAACCCGGCGCCTGTCGCGAAAGCCCTGCTGGCGGCATGACCGCCTCAACACCAACATAAAAATATCTGTACTCAAATGAGCAAGAAAGATGTCCTGGAAGAATGCGTGCGCGCCAGCCTGGAGCGCTATTTCGAAGACTTGGGTGAATCCGAGCCCCACGATATGTGGGACATGGTGATGCGCTGCGTGGAGCGCCCGGTGCTTGAAGTGGCGTTGGAACGGTCGGGCGGCAACCAGTCGCGGGCATCCGAAATGCTGGGCATCACGCGCAACACCCTGCGCAAGAAGCTGCTGGCTCATAACATCCAGGTATAGCGTTGCCTTGAGGCCGGGTCCGTCGGCCCGCCCCTTCCCCGTTTTTCCATCCCGACCTGAAGCGAGAAAGGCGTACGCGCCCCACTCCCGTCCCTCACCATGAAAATCGAAACCGCCCTGCTTTCGGTGTCCGACAAGACCGGCATCGTTGAATTTGCCCGCGCGCTGGCCGCGCGTGGCGTGCGCCTGCTGTCCACCGGCGGCACCGCCAAGCTGCTGGCCGAGTCCGGCCTGACCGTCACCGAAGTGGCCGCCCACACTGGCTCGCCCGAGATCCTGGACGGCCGCGTCAAGACGCTGCACCCGAAGATCCACGGTGGCCTCCTGGCCCGCCGCGACAGCGCCGAGCACCTGGACACCATCAAGGCAGCGGGCATCGATCGCATCGACATGCTGGTGGTCAACCTGTACCCGTTCCGCGAAACGGTGGCCAAGCCGGACTGCACCTTCGCCGACGCGGTCGAGAACATCGACATCGGCGGCCCGGCGATGCTGCGCGCCGCCGCCAAGAACCACGGCACCGAAGCCGGTGGCGTGACGGTCGTGATCGACCCGGTGGACTATTCGCGCGTGCTGGCCGAAATGGACAAGGGCGGTTCCACCTCGTATGGCCTGCGCCTGGCGCTGGCTGCCAAGGTGTACGCCCACACCGCGGCCTACGACGGCGCCATCGCCGCCTACCTGACCAGCCTGACCGACGCCGAGCCCGCGCAGGACGCCGTGCCCGCCCGCCAGGAATGGCCGGGCACGCTGACCCTGCAGGTCAAGCAGCAACAGGCGCTGCGCTATGGCGAGAACCCCCACCAGACCGCCGCGTTCTACGTCGACGCACAGCGTTCCGCCGGCCTCTTGGGCAACTACCGCCAGTTGCAAGGCAAGGAACTCTCGTACAACAACATCGCCGACGCCGATGCCGCCTGGGAATGTGCGCGCAGCTTCGAGGCGCCGGCCTGCGTCATCGTCAAGCACGCCAACCCCTGCGGCGTCGCCGTGGCGGCCGACACGCTGGGCGCCTACCAGCAAGCCTTCAAGACCGACCCGACGTCGGCCTTTGGCGGCATCATCGCCTTCAACCGTCCGGTGGACGCCGCCACGGCCGAAGCCGTCAGCGCGCAGTTCCTGGAAGTGCTGCTGGCGCCGGCCTATGACGGCGCCGCGCTGGCCATCCTGGCCGCCAAGAAGAACGTGCGCGTGCTGGAAGTGCCGATGGGCACGGGCCAGAACGCCTTCGACGTCAAGCGCGTCGGCGGCGGCTGGCTGGTGCAGACCCCGGATGCCTACAACGTGCCGCGCGAGGCGCTGAAGGTCGTGTCCAAGCGCCAGCCCACCGAACAGGAAATGAGCGACCTGGCGTTCGCCTGGAAGGTCGCCAAGTACGTCAAGTCCAACGCCATCGTGTTCGTGGGCGGTGGCATGACCCTGGGCGTGGGCGCCGGCCAGATGAGCCGCATCGACTCGGCCCGCATTGCGTCGATCAAGGCGGAAAACGCCGGCCTGACCCTGAAGGGCTCGGCCGTGGCGTCGGACGCGTTCTTCCCGTTCCGCGACGGCCTGGACGTCGTCGTGGCGGCAGGCGCGACCTGCGTGATCCAGCCCGGCGGCAGCATGCGTGACGATGAAGTCATCGCCGCGGCCGACGAGCACGGCATCGCCATGGTGCTGACCGGCACCCGCCACTTCCGCCACTGATGCGCGTCCTCGGCATCGATCCCGGCCTGCGCCGCACCGGTTTCGGTGTGATCGATGCCGACGGCTCGCGGCTGCGCTACGTGGCCAGCGGGACCATCGTGGTTCCGCCGGCACTGACGCTGTCCGAACGCCTGAAGGTCATCCTGGACAACCTGCGCCAGGTGGCCCGCGACACGCAACCCGACGTGGCCGCGCTGGAAATCGTCTTCCTGAACACCAATCCCGCATCCACCCTGCTGCTGGGCCAGGCCCGCGGCGCGGCGCTGTGTGCGCTGGCCGACAGCTCGCTGGTGGTGCACGAGTACACCGCGCTGCAGATCAAGAAGGCGGTGGTGGGTACCGGGCGCGCGGCCAAGGAGCAGGTGCAGATGATGGTGCAGCACCTCCTGGCGCTGGATGGCACCCCCGCCCCCGACTCGGCCGACGCGCTGGCCTGCGCCATCTGCCACGCCCACGTGGGGCCGCTGCAAGACAAGCTCGAGCGCCTGGGCACCAGCCTGCGCATGAGCGGCAAGACCCGCATCCGCAACGGCCGCCTGATCGGCTGAGCGCCGCCCCGGCGCCCACGCGCCACGCGGACCCGTATAGAATCCCGGCATTCGCCGCGGCTTTCGCGGCCCCCTCTTCTGCCAGGCCATCGCCCCATGATCGGACGCATCACCGGAACCCTGATCGAAAAACTGCCGCCCACCGTCTGTGTGGACGTCAACGGTCTGGGCTATGACATCGACGTGCCCATGAGCACGCTGTACTCGCTGCCGGAAACCGGCGCGCGCGTCACGCTGTACACGCACCTGACGGTGCGCGAAGACGCCCACATCCTCTATGGCTTCGCCACCGCTGGCGAGCGCAGCGCCTTCCGCGAACTGATCAAGGTCAGCGGCATCGGCGCGCGCACGGCCCTGTCGGTGCTGTCGGGCCTGTCGGTGGCCGACCTGGCCCAGGCCATTACCTTGCAGGAATCGGGCCGCCTGACCCGCGTGCCGGGCATCGGCAAGAAAACCGCTGAACGCCTGCTGCTGGAAATGCGCGGCAAGCTGGGCGCGGACATCGGCGCTGCCTCGCACGCCACGCCGGACAACCAGTCCGACATCCTGAACGCGCTCCTGGCGCTGGGCTATTCCGAGAAAGAATCGCTGGCCGCCCTGAAGACGCTGCCCGAAGGCGTGGGCGTGTCGGACGGCATCAAGCAGGCCTTGAAGTCGCTGGTACGTTGAGCGGCCGCGCCGGGCAGGCCGCCAGCTAGCGCGCGGGCGCCAGGTAACCCGGTGCCACCGCTTCCAGGCCGGTGGGCACCACGTTCAGTTCAGGCGCGATCGGCCCGATACAGATATTGTCGCGGCGCAGGGAATCCAGGTTGTCGCGCGACATCAAGGGCCTGCCGGGCAGACATTCGAACAGCAGCGCCTGCAAGCGCCCGACGCCCATCGGCACACCGATGACCGGGCGCGGATGGCCGCCCCAGGCGGCGCACAGGCGGGCGATCTCGCCCATGGTGTAGACCTGCGGACCACCCAGTTCGTAAGCCTTGCCGCAGGTGTGCGTGTTGCCCAGCGCAGTGACCATGGCCGACACCACGTCACCGACGTACACCGGCTGCATGCGCGCCTGCGCGCCGGCCAGCGGCAGCACCGGCAGCCAGCGCGCCAGCCGCGCGAACATATTGGTGAAATTGTCGTCGGGTCCGAATACGACCGACGGGCGGAATATCGTCCAGCCGCCCTCGCGCCAGCCGGCCAGTTCTTTCTGGATGGCGGCCTCGCCGTCGCCCTTGGAGCGCTGGTACATGCTGGCGCCATCGGAATCGGCACCCAACGCGCTGACGTGCAGCAGGCGCCGCGCGCCCTGGCGGCGGCAGGCCCGTGCGATGCGCTGCGGCAGATGCACGTGGGCCTGGGCAAAATCCGAACCGTAAGGGCGGCCCGGATTGCCGTGCAGGATACCCACCAGGTTCACCACGGCGTCACAGCCGCGCACGAGATTGTCGAGCGCGGCGTCGTCGTGCACGTTGCTGTCGAGCAAGGTGACGGTGGGCAGTAGCTGGAGATCTCGCCCCAGGCCATAGCGACGGGTGGGCACCAGGATCTGGTGCTGCGCGCCGGACAGCCGGGCGATGAGGTGACGGCCGATGAAGCCGGTGCCGCCGATGACAAGGATACGCATGGAGCAGCCCCTGTTCTTCAGGATTCAAGCCCGATTCTGCCCTGCGCGGGCCGAGGCCGCAAGCACGCAAACGGCGGTCCGGGCCGCGCGACCGCCGCGGCCCCTGTAGGGCGGTCAGCCCGCCAGCAACTTGCCGTAGGCCGGAAGGTCGACGTTGCCGCCGCTGATGATGACACCGACGCGCGCGCCACGCACGGGCACCACGTTCTGCAACACGGCCGCGGCCGCCAGGCAGCCCGTGGGCTCGACCACCATTTTCATGCGTTCGGCGAAGAATTTCATGGTGGTCACCAACTGGTCATCCGTGACCGTGACGATATCGCGCACGTATTTCTGGATCAGCGGAAAAGTCAGGTGGCCCAGGTGGGTGGTGGCGGCACCGTCAGCCAGCGTCTTGGGCGCCTGAATTCGGACGATTTCACCTTTGCGCAGCGATTGCTGGCCATCGTTGCCGGCCTCGGGCTCGACGCCGTAGACCAGGCAGCGCGGGCTGAGCGCGAACGCCGACAAGGCCGAACCGGACAGCAGGCCGCCTCCGCCCAGGCAGACGAAGAGGTAGTCCAGTTCGCCGACTTCCTCGAACAGCTCCTTGGCGGCCGTGCCCTGGCCGGCGATGACGTCTTCGTGGTCGTAGGGCGGGATCAGCGTGGCGCCGGTCTCGGCCTGGATGCGGCGGGCGATGTCTTCGCGGTCTTCGGTGTAGCGATCGTAGGTGACGATATGGCCGCCGTAGCCTTCGGTGGCGGCGCGCTTGGCCGCTGGAGCGTCCAGCGGCATGATGATGGTGGCCTTGACGCCCTGCAGCTTGGAGGCCAGGGCAATCGCCTGCGCATGGTTGCCCGACGAGAACGTGACCACGCCCGCTGCGCGTTGTTCAGGGGTCAGGCGCGCGATCGCGTTGAAGCCGCCCCGGAACTTGAACGCCCCCATGCGCTGGAAATTCTCGCACTTGAAGAACAGCGAGGCGCCGGCGATGGCGTCGGCCGTGGTCGAAGTGAGCACAGGCGTGCGGTGCGCGTTGCCGGCCAGGCGTTCGCTGGCGCGGACGACATCGTCGAAAGAGGGCAGTTCGGGCAGCATGGAAACAGTCCTTTGATCGCGGAGAGAGTCGGAATCGAAACCCTCGGATCATAAACCCGCGGCGGCATTCGCGCCGCCGCCCTGCCCGTCCGGTTACTTGCCGAACAGCTCGCCGCTGCCGCTGGCCGCGCCAGGCGGCGGCGTCAGCCCCAGGTGGCGCCAGGTGGTCAACGTGGCCGTGCGGCCGCGCGGCGTGCGTTGCAGGTAGCCGTGCTGGATCAGGTAGGGCTCGATCACGTCTTCGATGGTGTCGCGCTCTTCGCCGATGGCCGCCGCCAGGCTGTCCACGCCCACGGGGCCGCCGTCGAACTTGTGGATGATGGCTTCGAGCAGCTTGCGGTCCATCAGGTCCAGGCCTTGCGGGTCGACTTCGAGCATGGCCAGGGCGCGACCGGCGACGTCGGCGTCGATGGTGCCGCTGGCCTTGACCTCGGCGTAGTCGCGCACTCGGCGCAGCAGGCGGTTGGCGATACGCGGCGTGCCGCGGGCGCGGCGCGCGACTTCGGCGGCGCCGTCGGGCGTGATGCCCGCGTTGAGCAGGCCGGCGCTGCGGGTCACGATGTGGCCCAGGTCGGTGGCGTTGTAGAACTCGAGCCGCGACACGATGCCGAAGCGGTCGCGCAGCGGGTTGGTCAGCATGCCGGCGCGAGTGGTGGCGCCGACCAGCGTGAAGGGCTGCAGGTCCAGCTTGACGCTGCGCGCGGCCGGGCCCTCGCCGATCAGGATGTCGATCTGGAAATCTTCCAGCGCGGGGTAGAGGATTTCCTCGACCACGGGCGACAGGCGGTGGATTTCGTCGATGAAGAGAACGTCGTTCTTTTCCAGGTTGGTCAAGAGCGCGGCCAGGTCGCCCGGGCGCTCGAGCACGGGGCCGGAAGTCTGGCGCAACTGCACGCCCATTTCATGCGCGATGATGTGGGCCAGCGTGGTCTTGCCCAGGCCCGGGGGACCAAACAGCAGTACGTGGTCCAGCGCTTCGCCGCGCTTGCGGGCGGCGGCGATGAAGATTTCAAGCTGTTCGCGGGCGCGCTGCTGGCCGACGTACTCTTGCAGCGCCTTGGGCCGCAGGGCGCGCTCGATCGATTCCTCGTTGGGCGACACCGGCTGGGGCGCCACGATGCGAGGGGCGTCGGGTCGGGAAGAGAGCGAATCGGACTGGATGGCCATGGTGCGGAAAAACGGGATGCGAAGCAGGATGCTGCATCGTACCGTAATGACCGCCCCCGAGACCGGCCTGCCTGAAAAACAGGCCCTAGCCCCCTTCGGCCACCGGCAGCTTGACCCGCACGCACAAGCCGCCGGATTCGGCCTGCAACAGCTCGAGCGAACCGCCATGGGCGCGGGCGATGGCTTCGGCCAGGGCCAGGCCCAGGCCGACGCTGCCGGTACGGGTCCGGGCATCGTCCAGCCGGCTGAAAGGCCTCAGCGCCTCCAGGCGGCGTTCGGGCACGATGCCCGGGCCATGGTCAGATACATCCAGCACCGCGTAGCCGTCTTCGCGCCGCAGGCTGACGTCCACGGGCGGCGCGCCGTGGTTCAGGGCGTTGCCGATCAGGTTGTCCAGCAGGCGGCCCAACGCCACGGCGTCGCCCTGCACCACCAGCGCGGCGTCGTCGCCGATGGTCTTGAGGTGGATGTCGGTGCCGGCGCCCTGCCAGGCGTTGACGCGTTCGGTGAGCCAGTCGGGCAGCACCATCGAGGCATAGCGATAGGCTGCCGGATCGGTGCCGCGCACGAAGCCGATGAACTGGTCGACCATGTGCTGCATGTCCTGCAGGTCGGTGCGCAGCCCTTCCTTCAGCGCGGAATCGTCGGCCAGCTCGATGCGCAGCCACATGCGCGACAGCGGGCCCTTCAGGTCATGCGGCAGGCCCGACAGCAGGGTGCGCCGTACCGAGTCGGACTCGGCCAGCGCGTCGAGCATGGCGTTGAAACGCTCGCCCAGCACCCGGGTTTCGTGGGGGCCGGAGGGTTCCACCCGTTGCGGCTGGCCGGCGGCCAGGCGGTCGGCGGCGTCGGCCAGCCGGGTGATGGGCCGGGTGATATGCCACGAGAACCCTACCGCCAGCAACAGCAGCAGCCCCAGCCCGCCGAGCCAGGCGGCGATGAAGGGCGTGGCCACCGGCGGATCCAGGCGGTCCAGCGGGATGACCAGCCATTCGCGCAGGCGCGGTGCATCTTCGCTGGCCGGATTGGGCGCCAAAGAAATGAAGATTTCCGGCGTGGGGCCGCGCGACAGCGCCACCCGGGTGCCGTCGTTCAGGCGTTCGTTGAGCTGCTGCACCAGCGCCCGCAGGTCGCGGCGCACGTCGTCAGGCTCGGGCTTGTAGCGGCGCACGTGTTCTTCGCGCTCACGTTCGCGTTCACGCTGATCGTGGCCGTTTTCGACCTCGCGCTCGTCGACCCGCATGTCGGGCGGGGGCGGCGGCCCCTGGATCTGGGCAGATGGCGCCGGCGGCGGGGGCGGCGGACGGGGGTTGGAACGCGGGGGCGGCCGACGACCATTGAAGCGCTGCAGCTTGGCTTCGGCAGGCAGCACCCGCGACCACAGGCGCCACTGATTCTGCGAGGCGGCCCGCACGAAGTCGGCGCGCTCCTCGGCCGGCACCTGCGACACGGCGGCACGCAGGGTGCGGATGGTGGTGGTGATGTAGCCGATGGCCACATCTTCCATGAACTTGTGCCGGAAGTAGGACACCGTGACCAGCGTGGCCGCCTGCGTCAGCAGCACGGACCCGAGGATCAGCAGGATCAGCCGCGCGCGCAGCGACCGCGGCACCAGGAAACCGGGGGACAGGCGCATCAGGGCGAAAACCGGTAGCCGATGCCCCAGACGGTCTGGATCCAGCGGGGTTGCTTGGGATCGTCTTCGATGACGCGGCGCAGGCGCAGGATTGCGATGTCGATGGCGCGGTCGTTGCGTTCGCCCGCGTCGTCATCCCGCGCCAGCGCCAGCAGGCGTTCGCGCGACAGCGGCTTGCCGGCGTTGCGCACCAGGGCTTCGAGCAGGTTGATTTCACCACCGGTGAGCTTGACCACGGTGCCCTCGCGCGACAGCTGGCGGGTGGAGGGATCGAACAGGAACGGGCCGAACGAGACGGGCGCGTCCTTGGTCAGGGCCGACGGGCCGCGCTTGCGCCGCAGGACGGCTTCGATGCGGGCCAGCAGCTCACGCGGGTCGAACGGCTTGCCCACGTAGTCGTCGGCGCCGGCTTCCAGGCCGATGATGCGGTCGACAGCCTCGTCGCGGGCGGTCAAGAGGATGACGGGGATGTCTTCGCCCTGCTCGCGCAGGCGGCGGCAGGCGTCGGCGCCATCGCCGCCGGGCAGCATGCGATCCAGCACCAGCAAGTCAGGGGCATAGCGGGTGATGCGCGACGGCAGGTCGCTGGCATCGGGCGCCAGCAGCGTGTCGTAGCCGTGACGGTTCAGGTAGTCGGCCAGCAACTGACGCAGGGCCGGATCGTCATCGACGACCAGCAGCTTGGTATGAGGATTGTCCATGGTTGCCATAGTGGAGCCGTCCGCGCCCCGGAGCAAGGGGCAGGAAATCATCTGAAATATACCTGTTGCACGATGTTTGCCCCCGTTGGCGACGGGTTGGCGCCGGGTTGGCCCTTGGCCTGCAACTGGCCCTAAAATGGTCGGCAATGCCCGCATTTCCTGGTCCGGTTTACTAATAATCGTTTACAGATGCGGCAGCGTCCCCTTTCTACACTGTCGTTATGGTCGCCCCTGCAATCTGGCGCAGACGGCTGTTGCACGCGGCGTTGACGGCAGGCCTGGCCTGCCCGTTCATCCCGGCGTTCGGCGGCACGCCCGCAGCCCCCTCTTCCCCGGTTCCCGCCTATGTGGCGCGCGGCATTGGCGTGCTCTCGCCGGTGCAGCCGCTGCCCGTGCGGCCCGCGCCGTCGATCGAATCCCGGGCGGTGCCGCTGGATCCGACTCCCTGCGACCTGCAATCCGCCGAGCCCGCCATGGACACCAGCGTGGTGGGCGCGAGCGACACCGACCCGATACCGGGGACAGGCTCGACGCTGTCGGGCGAAGCCCCCGCCGCGACGCTGGGCTGCGGCACGGCGCAGGCCGCCGCCCCGGCGGCCGATCCCCCCGAATACACCTTTGACCTGCAAAGCGGGGACATACCAAGCGGCCCGGTGGTCGTGGTGTCCGGCGTCTCGCGCCCCAGCCGCCCGTGGTTTGCCTCCGTCAGCGGGCAGGACGGCCTGCGCTACGGCGGCGACCGCAACTGGGTCTACAAGAACACCTCCGGCCCGACGGTCGCCGTCGGCAACATCAGCGCCAATGCCCCGGCCTGGGGCAGCAGCGCGCCGGTGGGCGGGCTGCAGATCTCGAATTCGCTGGGCTCGGGCAGCACCCTGCCGGCCGGCAGCTTCGGCTACTCGTCTTCGCTGGGCAAGCTGAACCGCATGGATCCGTCCGCCACCTCCGGCGCGGTCGACTATGGCGCGTCGGTGGGCAGCGGCACGGTGCGTTACGGCTTGACGCCCGTGCTGACGCTGGAAGGCCAGATGCAAAGCGCCCCGTCCCTGACCACCCGCGGCATGGGCACGACCTACGCGGCGGGCGACTACGGCACCTTCCAGGCGGGCGCCACCCAAAGCTCGTACGACGCATCCAGCGCCTGGCGCTACCGCTTCGGCTACAACGTGGACGTGGCCGACGCCGTCAACCTGGGCTACACCAACGAGCAGATCGGCGCCGGCTATGGCGACCTGTCCAATTATTCAGGCGGCGTGGCCTCGGCGCCGCAAACCCGCAACACCCTGTCGGCGGGCGTGCCGATCACCGGCTGGGGCACGCTCAGCGGCACCTATTCGGGGCTGCACGAAGGGTCGGCGCTGGCCGAGCAGCGCGTGGGGCTGTCGCACAGCATGTTCGTCGCGCCCAAGGTCAAGCTGGCCGTCGGCGCCGACCGCGACATCATTTCCGGCAATTACGAGTGGCGCGCCAACCTCAGCATGCCGGTCGACACCTTCATGCGCGGCACCTGGCTCAGCTGGTGAGGCGGCCTGTCCGGCGGACAGAAATATCCCGGCTGGACCGGCCATCCGGATTTGCGGCTTAAAATCCCCGCCATGATGCTCACGGCCTATCCCCATGTCTGACGCGCGCGCCCTAGGTGTCCTGCAGCGCGTTTTCGGTTACGAATCCTTCCGCGGCGACCAAGAAGCCATTGTCCAGCAAGTCATCGACGGCGGTGACGCGCTGGTCCTGATGCCCACGGGCGGCGGCAAGTCGCTCTGTTATCAGATTCCGTCCCTGGTGCGCGAAGGCACCGGCATCATCGTGTCGCCGCTGATCGCGCTGATGCAGGACCAGGTCGACGCCCTGACCGAACTGGGCGTACGCGCCGCGTTCCTGAATTCCACCCAGGATTGGCGGGTGGCGCGCGACGTCGAAGAAGCCTTCGTGGCCGGCGAGCTCGATATGCTCTACGTCGCCCCCGAACGGCTGCTGACCGACCGCTGCCTGCAACTGCTCGACCGCGGCAACATCGCGCTGTTCGCGATCGACGAAGCCCACTGCGTGTCGCAATGGGGCCACGATTTCCGGCCGGAATACCTGGGCCTGTCGATGCTGCACGAACGCTGGCCCGACGTGCCGCGTATCGCGCTGACCGCGACCGCCACGGCCGAGACCCGCACCGAGATCGCCCACCGCCTGTCGCTGGACGACGCCCACCACTTCGTTTCCAGTTTCGACCGCCCCAACATCCGCTACCGCATCGTCGAAAAGAACGAAGTGCGCAAGCAGTTGCTGGACATGATCCGCACCGAGCACGAAGGCGAATCCGGCGTGGTGTACGCCCTGTCGCGCGCCCGGGTCGAGGAAACCGCCGAATTCCTGTGCAACCAGGGCATCGATGCGATGCCTTACCACGCCGGGCTCAGCGCCCAGGTGCGGGCCGCCAACCAGTCGCGCTTCCTGCGCGAGGATGGCGTGGTCATGGTGGCCACCATCGCGTTCGGCATGGGCATCGACAAGCCCGACGTGCGCTTCGTGGCCCACATCGACCTGCCCAAGTCGGTCGAAGGCTACTACCAGGAGACCGGCCGCGCCGGCCGCGACGGCCTGCCCGCCACGGCCTGGCTGGCCTATGGCCTGCAAGACGTGGTGCAGCAGCGCCGCATGATCGACGAATCCCCCGGCGACGAATCCTACCGCCGCCGGCTGGGCCAGCAGCTGGACGCCATGCTGGGCCTGTGCGAAACCGTGGAATGCCGCCGGGTACGGCTGCTGGCGTATTTCGGCCAGCAGATCACCGCCTGCGGCAACTGCGACGTCTGCCTGGACCCGCCCCAGGCCTGGGACGGCACCGTGGCCGCGCAAAAGGTGCTGTCGGCCGTGTACCGGTTATGGAAGGAACGCGGCCAGCGCTACGGCGCCGGCCACATCATCGACATCCTGCGCGGCAAGGTCACCGACCGCACTCGCCAGCACGGCCACGAAACGCTGAGCGTGTTCGGCGTGGGCGAAGACCTGAGCGACACCGCCTGGCGCGGCGTGCTGCGTCAATTGCTGGCGCAGGGCCTGCTCACGGTCGACAACGAAGGTTTCGGCACCCTGGCCCTGACCGAAGGCAGCCGCGCCGTCCTCAAGGGCGAGCGCCAGCTGATGCTGCGGCGCGAATCCGAAAAGAAGGCGCGTTCCAGCAAGTCCGGCGGCACCCGCCCCAAGGCCGCGGCCGTGGACCTGCCGGCCGAACTGCAACCGGTATTCGAAGCGCTGCGCGCCTGGCGCGGCGAAGTGGCCAAGAGCCACGGTGTGCCCGCCTACGTGATCTTCCACGACGCCACGCTGCGGGAAATCGCGTTGGCCCAGCCCGAATCGATGGACGCCCTGAGCCACATCAGCGGCGTGGGCGCGCGCAAGCTGGAAGCCTACGGCGAAGAAATCCTGCAACGGGTGGCGCGGCCGGTGCTGTAGCGCTTGCCATGGCAGCGGCGGCGTCGTGCGACAGCGCCCCGCGGATGCCCCGGCGCAATCTTGCGCGACGCGCCGGGCCCGTCTGTCAGGGTGACGGCGGCGGCAGCAGCGGCACGGGCGCGCGCTCTTTGCCGAACACCGAGCGGTAGGCCAGGATGTTGAACACCAGCACCACCGGAATGCCCACCACCGCGCCCGCCATCACCAGCCGCATCGAACCGAGCGCACCGGCGCCGTCCCACAAGGTCATGTCGTCCAGGATCAGGTAGGGGAACAGGCTGTAGGCCAGGCCGCTGAGCATCAGCAGGAACAGGGCCACGCACAGCACGAATGGCAGCCAGCTGAAGCGGTCGGCACGGCCCGGCAGGCGGGCCAGCAGCATTTCGGCCGCCACGAAGCCGGCCAGCATCAGCACCCAGACCGTGGCCGCCACGCTCAGGTGGGCGATATTGCTCCATTTATAGAAGATGCCGGCATTGGCCAGGCCCAGCGTGACGGCGATGGCGACCATGCCGACCGCGGTCCAGCGGATCGCGTGGCGCGCCCAGTTGGCCGCGCGGCGCTGCAGATCGCCGTCGACCCGCATGACCAGCCACGAAGCGCCCAGCAGCACGTAGGCCGCCACCGCGCACAGGCCGACGAACAGCGCGAACCAGCCATAGCCGGCGTCGGACTGGTAGCCGGTGGCGATGCGCCCCAGCAGCATGCCCTGGCCAAAGGCGGTGATGAGCGAACCGGCCCAGAACGCGAAGATCCAGCGCGGCTTGGCCTCGGTGCGGGCGCGGATGCGGAATTCGAACGCCACGCTGCGCAGCACCACGCCCAGCACCATGAAGGTCAGCGGCCCGTAGAGCTTGCCCAGCACCGCGCCCCAGGCAAACGGGAACGCCGACGCAAACAGGCCCATGCCCAGCAGCAGCCAGAATTCATTGGCATCGCGCCAGGGGCTGAGCAGGCTCATCATGCGGCCGCGCTCTTGCTCGGGCGCCAGTTGCAGCAGGATGCCCACGCCCAGGTCGAAACCGTCGAGCACCATGCCGGCGGCAATGACGACGAACAGCAGGCCCATGAATGCCAGCGGCATCCAGAAGGACGGATCTTCGGGGCTGAGGCCCTGCGAGGCGGCCAGCATGGCGATCATGGCGTGCCTCCGGCCAGTTTGCGCACGGGCACCACGCCGTAGCGGGCCGCGTGGAACAGCATGCCGGCAAAGGCCGCCAGCAGCAGCGCGTACAGCAGGCCATAACCCACCAGGCCGTAGAGCACGGTGCTGGACGACACTGCGCCCAGCACTTCGGATTGCGTGACGGTGCCGTTCACGGCAAAGGGCTGCAGGCCGATGACCGACACCCACCAGCTGGCCACGACGGCAATGCCGCCCGAAAACATCATGCCGCACAGCACCCGTTGCCACCCTTGCGGCAGAACGGCCACGTCCAGACCACGGCGCCAGGTCCAGAGAAAGGTGATCCAGGACACCGCCAGCATCAACAGGCCCAGCCCGGCTGCCACCCGCAGCGACCAGAAGGTCAGCGCCACCGGCGGCAGCATGCCGGAATACTTGTCCAGGCCCTGGTAGGTGCCGTCTTCATTGCGGTGCAGCCACATGCCGCCCGCGTTGCGCAGGGTCCAGTCGGCCACGTTGGTGTGGGCTCGGGCGTCCGGCCAGCCGAACAGCACCAGGCGCGGCTCGGCACTGCTTTCCCAATAGCCGGCGGCGGCGGCCGCCTTGGCGGGCTGGTATTGGGCCACCATCTGCCCGGCGCCCATGGCCACCGGGACCTGCAGCACGGCGGCCAGCGCGGCGATGGCCAGCCCGGTCTTGAAAGTGCAGCGTTCGCCGTCGTCCAGCGGACGGCGCAGCGCCTGCAGCGCGGTCACGCCCATCATCAGGAAGGCCGCCGCCAGCGCCGACCCCACGACCACGACGCCCATGCGCCAGCCGACGGACGGATTGAGCACCACGGCCACCCAGTCGTAGACCTGGTAGCGGCCATCGACCAGGACGGCGCCGTCGGGCGTCTGCATCCAGGATTGCAGGGCCAGCACCCAGAACAGCGCGACCAACTGGCCCACCGCCACCATCAGCACCGCCAGGGTGTGGGCGCCATCGGACACACGGCGCTGGCCGAACAGCATCACGCCCAGAAAGCAGGACTTGAGGATGAAGACGGACAGGATGCCGTAGCCCAGCAAGGGGCCGGCGATGTTGCCGATCTTGTCCATCAGGCCTGCCCACAGGCTGCCCAGCTGGATCAGCACCGGCACGCAGGCGGCCAGGGTGAGGACGAAGGACAGGGCGAAGATGCGGACCCAGAAGCGGTAGGCGGCCGTCCAGCCGCCCTGCCCGGACACGCGGGCGCGAATCTTGAAGAACAGCAGGACCCAGGCAAGCGCCAGGGCCACGGCGAGGAACAACGCCAGGAAGCTCAGGCTGGCCACGAATTGCACGCGGGCCAAAGATAGGGTGGAAATATCCATGATGGCCCGTAGTGTAGAGCCAGTTACATGACGATGGGGGACAGTTTGAAACCGCTTGCGCCCCCCCTGGAAATGGCCCTTCTCAGGAACGTGGCAAAATTGACGCTTTGTCGCTGCTTTTTCCTATTCTTTCAAGAATGACCTCCGCCACGACGCCGACCCCCGCTGCATCCAATTTCCTGCTCAACATCGTCGAAGACGACCTGCAAGCCAACCGCTTCCAGGGTAAGCGTTGGGCCGGCAAGCCTGGCCCGGCGGCCGTGCAGCAGCAGGGCGAGCCCGATCCGGCCCGCATCCGCACGCGCTTTCCGCCGGAGCCCAACGGCTACCTGCACATCGGCCACGCCAAGAGCATCTGCGTGAATTTCGGGCTGGCCCGCGATTTCGGCGGCGTCTGTCACCTGCGTTTCGACGACACCAACCCCGAGAAAGAAGACCAGGAATACGTCGACGCCATCATCGAGGCTGTGCACTGGCTGGGTTTCGACTGGAAGGCCGATGGCCGCGACAACCTGTATTTCGCCAGCGACTACTTCGGCTATATGTATGAGTTCGCCGAAGCCCTGGTCGAGGCCGGCCACGCCTATGTGGACGAGCAAAGCCCCGACGAGATCCGCGCCAACCGCGGCACCCTGACCGAACCCGGCACCGACTCGCCCTGGCGCAACCGCCCGGCCGCCGAGTCCATCACGCTGCTGCGCGAAATGCGCGACGGCCAGCACCCGGACGGCAGCCTGGTGCTGCGCGCCAAGATCAACATGGCGTCGCCCAACATCAACCTGCGCGACCCGGTCATGTACCGCGTGCGCCACGCCACCCACCACCGCACGGGCAACCAATGGTGCATCTACCCGATGTACAGCTGGGCGCACCCGGTGGAAGATGCGCTGGAAGGCATCACGCACAGCGTGTGCACGCTGGAATTCGAAGACCAGCGCCCGTTCTACGACTGGATCCTGACGCGCCTGGCCGAGCTGGGCAAGCTGGCCCAGCCGCTGCCGCACCAATACGAATTCGCCCGCCTGAACCTGAGCTACGTGGTCACCAGCAAGCGCAAGCTGCTGCAACTGGTGCGCGAAGGCCATGTGGACGGCTGGGACGATCCCCGCATGCCGACCATCTTCGGCCTGCGCCGGCGCGGCTACACGCCGGCCTCGATCCGCCTGTTCTGCGACCGCACGGCCGTGTCGAAGTCGGATTCGCGCATCGACTACAGCCTGCTGGAGCAGGCGGTGCGTGACGATCTGGACCCGATCGCCCCGCGTTCGGTGGCCGTGCTGGACCCGATCAAGCTGGTGATCACCAATTACCCGGAAGGCCAGACCGAAGTCTGCACGGCGCCGCGCAATCCGCACGATCCCGAGGCGGGCGTGCGCGAATTCCCGCTGTCGCGCGAGCTGTGGATCGAGCGCGACGACTTCCGCGAGGAAGCGCCGAAGAAGTACTTCCGCCTGTTCCCGGGCAATACGGTGCGCCTGAAGTACGGCTATGTGGTGCGCTGCACGGGCTTCACGAAGAACGAGGCGGGCGAGGTGGTCGAAGTGCAGGCCGAGTACCTGCCGGAAACCAAGAGCGGTACGCCTGGTGCGGACAGCGTGAAGGTCAAGGGCAATATCACCTGGGTGAGCGCGGCCCATGCGGTGCCGGCGCAGATCCACCTGTACGACCGGTTGTTTGCGGATGCGCGGCCGGATGGAGGCGACAAGGATTTTCTGGCTTGCCTGAATCCGAATTCCAAGCAGACCGTGACGGCCTGGCTGGAGCCGGGGACCTTGGCGGTTCCGGGGGCGACCTGGCAGTTCGAGCGGCTGGGGTACTTCACGGCGGACTTGAAAGAGTCTTCAGTGGAGAAGCCGGTGCTGAATCGGGTGGTGACCCTCAGGGACTCTTGGGGCCAAGCCTAGTCACTGGCTTGCTTTCGAGGAAGGCGCCTTTTCAGGGCGCCTTTTTCATGGATCGGGGGGGCCGCGGCCTGCGATGGGCGCGACCAATGGGGCATGGCATCCCCTCCCCGGCGTTTCAACAGATGGAACCCGCCGAGGCCACCCGTAAACCGGGCGGTTTTTACCCTTGGCCGATCGATTGAACGGCCCCGGGGCGGGTTATCATCCCCGACATTGCGCAGCCGGTCCCATGCGCCCCTTTCGGGCGCCCAGAACCGCCAGCCCCACTCAAGATGAACACTGAATCCCTAGCCCTGGACTTCAAGAGCGCCACCCTGTACGCCATCCGGGTGGTCCTGCACAGCGCCGACCCCGAACGCCTGAACGCCGCGCTGGCCAAGCGCATGGCCGATGCCGGCAGCTTCTTCGAGAACGAACCCGTGGTCATCGACGCCAGCCGCGTCGAGGAAAACATCGATTGGACCGCCCTGGTCGCGGCCCTGCGCGGGCACAACCTGCCCCCCATTGGCGTAGTCGCCGAAGGCGCCAACCTGGCCGCGGCCCGCGCCGCAGGCCTGACGCCCGTGGAACTGTCCACGCCCGCCGCGCGCCCCGTACCGGTGGTGGACACCGCGCCGCCCAACGACGTCGCCACGCCGGTGCCCTCGGTGCCGGCGGCCGCGGTCGAGATTGCCGCCGCCCCCACCCCGACCGATGCCTCCGCGGACAAGGCCGCCGACAAACCGGCCGATGCGGCCACCGCCAAGTCCAGCGAACCCCTGCCCGAGCGCGCCGCCAGCAGCACCACGTCGGCGCCCAGCCCGACGCCGGCCGCGCCGCAATCGTCGTCGGCCCTGGTCATCACCAAGCCGCTGCGTTCCGGCCAGCGCGTCTATGCGCGCCACACCGACCTGGTCGTGATCGGCATGGTCAGCCAAGGTGCCGAAGTCATCGCCGACGGCAACGTGCATGTGTACGGACCGCTGCGCGGCAAGGCCATGGCCGGTGCGCGCGGCGATACTTCGGCGCGCATTTTCACCACGCACCTGGATGCGGAGCTGCTCGCCGTGGCCGGCGTGTACCGGGTAGTGGAAGACAAGCTTGACCGGTCGCTGCAGAACCAGCCCGCCTTGGTGCGCCTGGATGGGGACACGCTGCGCATCGAGGCCCTGAAAGCCTGAAAGGTGAGGCCCCCACGCCGCGCCCGCTATGCGAGCCAGCGGCCCCCCAAGGGGGCCTTCCTTGGGCGGCCCGGCGGAAGAAGGCTTTTTCAAGCCACACTACGCCCCGCGCTGCGGGCCCACGGCAACTCGGAAAGCGGTACCCGGTCTCAACACATTCTGTAAGAAGCCTTACATGGGCTTTTTGCTTTACGATAACGCGATTTATTCGAACATAAGGGTTTGATCGTCATGACACGCATTGTTGTGGTGACTTCCGGCAAAGGCGGCGTGGGTAAAACCACGACGAGCGCCAGTTTTTCCGCGGGCCTCGCGATGCGGGGCCACAAGACCGCTGTCATCGACTTCGATGTCGGCCTGCGCAATCTCGACCTCATCATGGGCTGCGAGCGTCGCGTGGTGTACGACTTCGTCAATGTGATCCAAGGCGAAGCCACGCTCAACCAGGCGCTGATCAAGGACAAGCAGCTTGAAAACCTGTTCATCCTGCCCGCCTCGCAAACGCGCGACAAGGACGCGCTGACGCAGGAAGGCGTGGAAAAGGTCATCAACGACCTGAAGGAAATGGGCTTCGACTACATCGTCTGCGATTCGCCGGCCGGCATCGAAACGGGCGCCCTGATGGCCGCCTACTTCGCCGACGACGCGCTGGTGGTGACCAACCCCGAAGTCTCGTCCGTCCGCGACTCTGACCGCATCCTGGGCATCCTGGCGGCCAAGTCCAAGCGCGCGGTCGACGGCGGCGAGCCGGTCAAGGAATTCCTGCTGCTCACGCGCTACAACCCCAAGCGCGTGGTCGACGGCGAAATGCTGTCGCTGGGCGACATCGAAGACATCCTGCGCATCAAGCTGATCGGCGTCATCCCCGAATCCGAAGCCGTGCTGCAGGCGTCCAACCAAGGCCTGCCCGCCATCCACCTGAAAGATACCGACGTTTCCGAAGCCTACAAGGACGTCGTGGCCCGTTACCTTGGCGAAGACAAGGCCCTGCGCTTTACCGACTACGAGAAGCCGGGTTTCCTGAAACGCCTGTTCGGAGGCAAGTAAGCAATGTCCTTCCTGTCGTTTCTGCTTGGTCAAAAGAAATCGTCCGCTTCCGTCGCCAAGGAGCGGTTGCAGATCATCCTGGCCCACGAGCGGGGCCGCGGCGACTCGCCCGACTACCTGCCGCAGCTGCAGCAGGAACTCATCGCGGTCATTTCCAAGTACGTGAAGATCAACCCCGAAGACATCAAGGTGCACCTGGAACGCCAGGACACCCTCGAAGTGTTGGAAGTGAAGATCGAAATGCCGCAAAGCGAAGCCTGACGCAAGACGTGCCGCGCAGACATTCTGCGCGGCGCTCGGCAAGCCCGCGCACAAACGAAAAACCCTCGGTTTCCCGAGGGTTTTTCATGGGCGGAAGAGACAGCCCTGTCGGCGGCAAGCCAATGGGACGGCCCGTTGGCGCCGGCCCATCACGGACCGACACGCGTTGCCTCGCGCAGCTTAGTGCTTGCCGACCTGGTCGCCGATGACACCCCCGATGGCCGCGCCGCCGACGGTGCCCAGGATGCCGCCGTTGGTGATGACGGCGCCCGCCACTCCCCCCAGCGCCGCACCGCCCACCGTGCTCTTCTGGCGATGGCTCATGCTGTCCCAGGACGAGCAACCCGCCATTGCGGCGGCCATGGCAACAGCGACACAGATTTTGGAAACAGATGCGATTTTCATGATGAGGCTCCTATTCTTGTACCCGGGGCCGCACCTGATGAAGACGCGAGCGCACGATACCCCTTATGGGTTTAGAGCCTTCAGGATCGCAAAATATCCCTGGGGACGGTGTGAGGTTTGCCCAGGAATTGTGTCAAAGGGCGAGGGAATCTTTGCGGTTCCCCGGGGCAGTGTTGCAGGGCCTGCGTACTATTTGACCAGACGTAACACGTCGCGGAAGCGCGGATGCTCGCAGGTGTCCATCCATTCGAAAATCGCCATTTCCGAGGTGACGATCTGGGCGCCGTGGGCGCGCGCGCGGCGCAGCGCGGCGTGGTGGTCGGACGGCTTGCGCGAGCCGGACGCGTCGGACACCAGCACTGCCTGGTAACCCGCATCGATCAAACCGATGACGGTCTGCAACACGCAGATGTGGGCCTCGCAGCCCGCCACCAGCACCGTCTTGCGCGCGGCCGGCAGCCAGGCATCGAAGCCGAGTTCGCGCGTGGAAGAAAAATGCATCTTCTGGAACGTGGACTGCACCAGCTCGTTCAGCGGCGCCACGGTCACGCCGAGCATCTTGCTATGGTGCTCGGTCGCCACCACCGGCACCTCGAGCAGGCGCGCGGCCTGTGCCAGCTTGTGCGCGGTCGCCAGCACGGCCTCACCGTCGTGGATCACGGGCATCAGGCGGCCCTGCATGTCGACGATGAGCAAGGTGGAATCGGAGGCTTGCAGCAGCATGGTGGAGTACTCCTGTCAGAAGCTTGCAGCATAACGCGGAAGAATTTGCGGGTAACGCCTCGGTGCCCATTTGCACAGGCAAAAAAATCCCGGCACATCGGCCGGGATTTCTCGGACTGCGTTACGGGCGGGATTACTTCAGGGCCTTGTAGCGCAGGCGCTTGGGCTTGGCGCCTTCTTCGCCCAGGCGGCGTTTCTTGTCGGCTTCGTACTCTTGGTAGTTGCCGTCGAAGAACACCACTTGCGAGTCCCCTTCGAATGCCATGATGTGCGTGGCGATGCGGTCCAGGAACCAGCGATCGTGGCTGATGACCATGACGCTGCCGGGGAACTCGAGCAGCGCGTCTTCCAGGGCACGCAGGGTTTCGACGTCCAGATCGTTGGACGGTTCGTCCAGCAGCAGCACGTTGCCGCCGGCGATCAGCGTCTTGGCCATGTGCAGGCGGCCGCGTTCGCCGCCGGACAGCTGGCCGACCACCTTGTTCTGGTCGCCGCCCTTGAAGTTGAAGCGGCCCAGGTAGGCGCGCGACGACATTTCGAACTTGCCCACGGTGAGGATGTCGGCGCCGTCGGCCACCGCGTCGAACACGGTCTTCTTGTCTTCCAGCGCATCGCGCGACTGGTCGACGAAGGCCAGCTTGACGGTCTGGCCCACCTTCACTTCGCCCGAATCCGGTTGCTCGCGGCCCGCGATCATGCGGAACAGCGTCGACTTACCGGCGCCGTTGGCGCCGATGATGCCGACGATGGCGCCCGGCGGCACCTTGAAGCTGAGGTTGTCGATCAGCAGGCGATCGCCATAGGCCTTGCTGACGTTGTTGAACTCGATGACCTCGTTGCCCAGGCGCTCGCCCACGGGAATGAAGATTTCCTGGGTTTCGTTGCGCTTCTGGTATTCGTAGGACGACAGTTCCTCGAAGCGGGCCAGACGCGCCTTGGCCTTGGCCTGGCGGCCCTTGGGGTTCTGGCGCACCCATTCGAGTTCTTTCTTGATGGTCTTCTGGCGAGCCGATTCCGAGGACTCTTCCTGCTTGAGGCGGTCTTCTTTCTGCTCGAGCCACGAGCTGTAGTTGCCCTTCCAGGGAATGCCGTAGCCGCGGTCCAGTTCGAGGATCCATTCGGCCGCGTTGTCCAGGAAGTAGCGATCGTGGGTCACGCCCACGACGGTGCCCGGGAACTTGTGCAGGAACTGTTCCAGCCATTCGACGCTTTCGGCATCCAGGTGGTTGGTCGGTTCGTCGAGCAGCAGCATGTCGGGCTTGGACAGCAGCAGGCGGCACAGGGCCACGCGGCGCTTTTCACCGCCGGACAGATTGCCGACGATGGCGTCCCAGGGCGGCAGGCGCAGCGCATCGGCGGCGATTTCCATCTGGTGCTCGATGTCGTCGGCGCCACTGGAAGCGGCGGCGGCGATGATGGCTTCGAGTTCAGCCTGTTCGGCGGCCAGCGCGTCGAAATCGGCATCCGGTTCGGCGTAGGCGGCGTAGACCTCGTCCAGGCGCTTCTTGGCGGTGACCACGGCGCCCAGGCCTTCTTCGACCGCCTGGCGGACCGTGTGCTCGGGGTTGAGCTGCGGTTCCTGCGGCAGGTAGCCGATGTTCAGGCCCGGCATGGGCGTGGCTTCGCCTTCGATCTCGCGGTCCACGCCAGCCATGATCTTCAGCAGCGTCGACTTGCCCGAGCCGTTCAGGCCCAGCACGCCGATCTTGGCGCCAGGAAAAAACGAAAGCGAGATGTCACGCAGGATCTGCCGCTTGGGCGGCACGATCTTGCCGACGCGGTTCATGGTGTAGACGTATTGGGCCATGGGCTCGTATAGGGTAAGAAAGCTGATGAACCGTCGATTGTAGGCCGGAACCCTGACAGGCGCGCGTCAGCCTTGCGCGGCGGGCTTGCCCCCGGCAAACGGGGCGCGCATCTGGGCCAGCATCACGCCCGCCAGCGCCATGGCGCCGCCCACGATGTGGAACAGGTGCGGCGTCTCGTCCAGGAACAGCGCCGCAATCGCCACCGTGGCCACCGGCATCACGTTCAGGAACATGCTGGCGCGGTTCGGCCCCAGGTGCCGCACCCCCTGCATCCACAGGAACGGCGCGAACAGCGACGGGAAGACCGCCGCGTACAGCACCAGCGGCAGGTTGTCGCCATTGAGCGGCGACGCCGGCGCCATCAGGAAGGCCGGCAACTGGAACAGCACGCCGAACGCCACCTGCACATACAGCGACTGCCATGGCCCCACCGGCAGGCCCCAGCGGCGCAGCAGCACGCCGTACAGCGCATACGCCAGCGCCCCCAGGCCCATCAGCACGTCGCCATGATTCGCGCCCACCGACAGCAGCCGCGCCGGATCGCCCTCGCCGATCAACAGCGCCAGCCCCGCCAGCGACAGCAGGCCGCCCAGCAGCGCCATCGCCGACGGCCGCTCGCGCAGCACCAGCGCCCCGACCGCGATCGTCATCAACGGAATCATCGCCGTGATGATGCCCATGTTGGTGGCCGTGGTGCTGCCCGCGGCCACATACGCCAGCCCCTGGTACAGCGCCATGCCCAGGCCGCCCAACACCGCGAACTTCGGCAGGTAGGGCAGCACCACGCGCCGATTGCGCCACACCCCCGGCAGCGCGAACGGCGTCAGCACCACGCCCGCCAGCGCCCAGCGATAAAAGCCGATGACCGCCGGCGATATCACGCCGGCCGCCATCTTGGTGACGATCATGTTGACCGACCAGATCAGCGCCGCCAGCAGCGGAAACAGGAAATAGCGGATCGGAATGGGAGAAGAAGCCGGGGACGATCCCGACGAAGAAACTGCGCGCGTCATGAATGCGGTACTGCCAGACAGGAATGGCTGGCCAGTGTAGGTCCATGTCCGACTTGATGTATATAATGAAAATCGGACAAACCCCTACGAACTTCGGACATGCCTGCTTCGCCCCCGGACCTCGGCCCCGGCCGTCCCTACCCCCTGGCCTGCCGCATCCTGCACTTCCTGCCGCACTCGCGCGTCCGGCGCCACACGTCACCGTGGGGTGAACTCAACTTCGCCCTGTCCGGCATCATGGAAATCGGCATCGAAGGCACCACCTACCTGTCCCCGCCCCAGTACGCCATCTGGATACCGCCCCAGATAGAGCACTGCTGCCAGAACCAGGACGACGTCCACTACGCCTGCATCGACATCCCCGCCGCCGCCTGCGCCGACCTGCCCGCCGCCCCCTGCACCCTCGAAATCAGCCCCGTCATGCGCGCCGTCCTGGCCGACTTCGAACAACGCGGCATCACCTACCCCGACACGCCCGCCGACCGGCGCCTGGCCCAGGTCGTCATCGACCAGATCCGCGTCGCCCGCGCCTACGCGAGCTACCTGCCGTCCAGCAACGAACCCGTCCTGGCCCCCATCCTGGCCGCCCTGCAAAACCAGCCCGGCGACAAGCGCAGCGCCGCCCACTGGGCTGCCACCGCCGGCATCACCGAACGCACCCTGCTGCGCCACTGCCAGCAGCACCTGGGCATGACCTTCAACGAATGGCGCCAGCGCCTGCGCGTCGTCAGCGCCCTCGGCATGCTCGAGGCCGGCCTGTCCGTCCAGGCCATCGCCCGCGACCTCGGCTACAGCACCCCGTCCGCCTTCATCGCCATGTTCCAGCGCCTGACCGGCCAATCCCCCGACAGCGCCCGCAAGCGCGCCGCCCCCGCCACGGCTTGAGCCATCGCTGAGCGCGTCTTTCCGCAGACCTCGAGCCCATCCTCGAATCAGTCCCTCAGCCACATCCCCAGACGCCCCCCGCTCCGCCAGCCGCACCATCCCGGTGCACCCGCCCCGCTACCACCGCACTCCCCCCGCGTAAATCGTCATCCACCCGTGCGATGCAAGCCTTGCGCGATCGCGAGACAATAGCGCTTGTTTTTACGTAACGCCGTACCCGCGGCATCATCGCGCCCAGGAACCCTCATGTCCGCCTCCGCCACGCCCCCGCCTTCCCTGACCCACTTCAGCGCGACTGAACTCGACATGCTGGCCAAGACCGCCGACGCCCTCAGCGCCTACCTCGGCAAGCCCGTCCTGGCCGAAGTCGTCCTGGGCGACGAAGGCACCGAATGGGTCACCTACGGCGTCCCCATCGACGAGAACGCCAAGACCGAAGACGCCCAGACCCATGTCCAACTCGGCGGCCCCGGCGCCCGCCTGCTCGGCAACCGCGGCGGCCTGCCCCAGACCGACGACGACACCTACGACTGCCTCTACCTCTGGGCCATCCAGATCTCGCTCAACGAAGGCGAACGCTTCATCAAACTCGACCACGACGGCGAAGAATCCGCCTGGTCCGACAACCTGGAAGACGTCCTGCCCTTCGCCCTGACCGAAGAACCCCTGCCCGACCCCGACGAAGAAGAAGACGACGCCGAAGACGACGACGAAGAAGACGACCCCCTGGGCCACGACCACCCGCACGACCCCAACGACCCCGGCCACCGCCACTGAGCAAAACGGCGACGCGGCAACGCAACGGGTCGAACACTCAAAGCTGGAAAGGGACCGCCCAGAACGGGCCGGTCCAGCAAAGCGGCCAAGCCGCAACGACGCCCCACAAGCCAAATGCGGCGACGGGCCGCCCGCGCGGCCTCGTTGCCGCGGCCCCGCAAGACGCTCCCCCCAAGAAACCCGAGGCAAGAACGCCAAGCAAACCAGTCGCCCCAGCAATCACGGCGAGCAATCGACGCGAGTCTGGCACGGCGTGGGGCGGGGTGCGCGGGGCGTGTAGATGCGCCCGACGGAATCGGAAGGGAAGGCCGAAGGCCTGGACGACGATGAGGAAGGGG
This sequence comes from Achromobacter sp. 1014246743, assembly GCF_059760725.1. Lineage (NCBI taxonomy): Bacteria > Pseudomonadati > Pseudomonadota > Betaproteobacteria > Burkholderiales > Alcaligenaceae > Achromobacter > Achromobacter sp. 1014246743. Next base: position 46,259 of record NZ_JCBANA010000001.1, on the reverse strand, counting down.
GGGGCCGCCGAGGCAAGTCCGGAGCGAAGGCTCCGGACCGCAATCGTAGCCCCGCGCACCCCGCCCCCCGCCACGCCAGACGGTTCAAGAACCCCACCCGGCAACAGCAAAAAAAACTAGATCCTCCCCTCCTGCACCGCATGACAAGCAACTACCGACACCCCCGCCAACACCGCAACAGGCGCCTCGGCCTTGCACCGCGCATCCGCATGGGGACAGCGGGGATGAAACGTACACCCTGAAGGCGGATTCAGCGGGTTCGGCACTTCGCCTGCCACCGCCGTGCGCGGCTTGCCCGCCCCGTTGATATCCGGAATCGCCTCCAGCAACATCCGCGTATACGGATGCCGCGGCCGGGCAAACAGCTCGTCCCGGGGCGCCACTTCCACCATCCGCCCCAGGTACATCACCCCCACCCGATCCGCCACATGGTGCACCACCGCCAGATTGTGCGAGATGAACAGATACGTCAGCCCCAGCTCCCGCTGCAGGTCCTTCATCAGATTCAGCACCTGCGCCTGCACCGACACGTCCAGCGCCGACGTCGGCTCATCGCACACCAGGAATTCCGGGTTCACCGCCAGCGCCCGCGCGATCGAAATGCGCTGGCGCTGCCCGCCTGAAAACTGGTGCGGATAGCGACCCTGGTCCGCCGGATCCAGCCCCACCTGCTTGAGCAGATCCCCCACCCGCGCCGTGCGCTCGGCCGGCGTCATCGTCGTATGCGTCAGCATCGGCTCAGCGATGATCCGCCCCACCCGCCAACGCGGATTCAGGCTTGCGTACGGGTCCTGGAAAATCATCTGCAGCCGCTTGCGCAGCGCCCGGCCGCCCGGCTCCGACATCTTCGACAATGGCTGGCCATCGAAGCGGATATCGCCGCGCGTCAGGCCATACAGCCCCACCAGCATCCGCGCCACCGTCGACTTGCCGCAGCCCGACTCGCCCACCAGCGCCAGCGTCTCGCCGCGTGCAATCTCGAACGACACGCCGTCCACCGCCCGCAGCATCACCCGCGGCTTGCCCGCCAGCTTGCGTTCCAACCAGGGCGGCGACACATCGAACCAGCGCGCCGCGTCCTTCACCTGCACCAACGGCGCGCTCATGCTGCTACCTCCGATTGCTTGCCACCCGAGGCCGTGGCCCCCTCATGCAGCCAACAGGCCGCACGCGACGTACCGGCCGGCATCAGCTCGGGCCGGTCCTGCCCGCAACGCGGCAGCCGCCGCCCGCAGCGAGGATTGAACGCGCAGCCCGGCGGAATGGCATTCAGCCGCGGCATGCTGCCGTCGATCTGCACCAGCCTTTCGGCATGTCCTTCCAGCGACGGGATCGACCCCATCAGCCCCGCCGTATAGGGATGGCGCGGCTGGTGGATCACATCGGCCACCGGGCCGATCTCGGCCACCCGGCCCGCGTACATCACCGCCACCCGATCCGCCGTTTCCGCGATCACGCCCATATCGTGCGTGATCAGCATCACCGCCGTGCCGTGCTCGCGGCACAGCCGCTTGAGCAGCTCGATGATCTGCGCCTGGATCGACACGTCCAGCGCCGTCGTCGGCTCGTCCGCCACCACCAGCTTCGGCTCGGCCGCCAGGGCCAGCGCGATCACCACCCGCTGGCGCATGCCGCCCGAGAACTGGTGCGGGTAATGATCGATGCGTTCGCGCGCGGCGGGGATGCCCGTCGACGCCAGCAGCTCCACCGCCCGGTTGCGCGCCTGCGACCAGCTCAGGTCCAGGTGCGTCACGATGGTCTCGGCCAATTGCCGGCCCACCGTGTACAGCGGATTGAGCGAGGTCAGAGGGTCCTGGAACACCGCGCCGATCTCGCGGCCGCGTACGCGGCGCATCTGCTCGTCCGGCAGGTTGTCGATGCGGCGGCCGGCCAGCAATATCTCGCCGCCCGCGATGCGGCCAGGCGGTTCCAGCAGGCCGATGATGGACGCGCCCGTCAGGGACTTGCCCGCGCCCGATTCCCCCACCACGCCCAGGACTTCGCCCGCCTGGATCGAAAAGGACACGTCGTCCAGGGCGCGCAGGGTGCCGCGGCGCGTCGGAAATTCGACGCGCAGATTGCGGACTTCAAGAAGTGCGCTCATGTAAGACCTCAATTCAGACGCGGGTTGAGCGCGTCGCGCAGCCAGTCACCCAGCAGGTTGACCGACAGCACCAGCAGCACCAACGCGGCGCCCGGGAAGATGGTGATCCACCACTCTCCGGAAAACAGGAAATCGTTGCCGATGCGGATCAGCGTGCCCAGCGACGGCGCCGTCGGCGGCACCCCTACCCCCAGGAACGACAGCGTCGCCTCGGTGATGATCGCGGTGGCCAGGTGCACGGTCGCCAGCACCAGCACCGGCCCCAGCACATTGGGCAGCACGTGGCGGAACATGATCACCGGCGAAGCCACCCCGATCACCCGCGCGGCCTGCACGTATTCGCGGTTCTTTTCCACCAGCGTCGAGCCCCGCACCGTGCGGGCGTACTGTGGCCAGCCGGCAAGCGCGATGGCGCCGATAAGCACCGGAAACGCGATGATCTCGTGCAGCTCGCGCGGCACCGCCGCACGCGCCACGCCGTCGATCAGCAGCGCGATCAGGATCGCCGGGAACGACAGCTGCACGTCCGCGATCCGCATGATGAACGCATCGATGCGCCCGCCCGCGTAACCCGAGATCAGCCCCAGCACGATGCCGATCAGCATCGACAGCAGCACCGACGCCAGGCCGATCAAAAGCGACACGCGGGTGCCGTACAGGATCGCCGAATACAGGTCGCGGCCCTGGCTGTCGGTGCCCAGCAGATAGGTCTGCTGGCCGTTGGCCTCCCAGGCCGGCGGCAGCAGCGCGTCCAGCAGTTCCACCTTGGTCAGGTCGAACGGATTGTGCGGCGCCACCCAGCCGGCGCCGAATGAGCCGATCAACAGCAAGGCCAGCAGGAGGGTGGCCGCGATGGCCACGGGCGCCCGGCGCCAGGCCCAGGCGATGTCGCTGTCCCACCAGCGTTTCAGAACGGCGCGCATCAGTGGCCACCTCCGCCGCGGGTCAATCCCGAGCGCAAGCGCGGGTCCACGACAAAATACAGAAGATCGACTATCAGGTTGATCACCACGAACACCAGCGCGATCAGGCACAGGTACGCGGCCATCACCGGCACGTCGGCGAATTGCACCGCCTGGATGAACAACAGGCCCATGCCCGGCCACTGGAACACCGTCTCGGTCACGATGGCAAAAGCGATGATGCCGCCCAGCTGCAAGCCGGTGATGGTGATGACGGGCACCATGGTGTTCTTCAGCGCATGGCCGAAGTGGATGGCGCGGCGCTTCAGGCCACGGGCGCGGGCGAACTTGATGTAGTCAGACCGCAGCACCTCGAGCATTTCCGAACGCACCAGCCGCAGCACCAGGGTCATCTGGAACAGCGACAGCGTGATGGACGGCAGGATCAGGTGCTTCCAGCCCGTGGCGGTGAACAGGCCCGACGTCCACCAGCCCACGCTGACGGTATCGCCGCGGCCATAGCTGGGCAGCCAGCCCAGCTGCACCGAGAACACCAGGATCAGCAGGATGCCGATCAGGAAGGTCGGCAGCGACACCCCCAGAAGCGAGCCAGCCAACAGCAGCTGCGACAGCAGGCTGTTGCGCTTGAGCGCGGTATACACACCCAGTGGCACGCCCACCACCAGCGCCAGCAACGCCGCCACCATGGACAGTTCCAGCGTCGCTGGCAGGCGCGATTTGAGCAGGGTGGACACCGGTTCGCTCTGGCGCAGGGAAATGCCGAAATTGCCCTGTGCGGCGTTGGCCACGAAGTGGCCGAATTGAACGATGGCGGGCTCGTTCAGGCCCAGGCGTTCACGCAGTTCGATGCGCTCGGCATCGGTGGCGTCCTGCCCCAGCATGATGGTGACAGGGTCGCCGACGTATTGAAAAAGCACGAAGGCCAGTAGCGCGACGGTGAGCATCACCGCTACGGCCTGCAACAGGCGACGCAGTATGAAAGCAAACATAGGCGGGAAAAACAAAGACGGCGAAGCCCCTGAGCAGGGGCTTCGCTGTCTGGTTAGCCGGGATCAGTCGACCTTGACCCAATCGGCAACGAGGCGATTGTCGGCGCGGTGGATGACCGTGACGTTCTTGCGCATGGCCCAGGGAATGACCTGGTCGTGCAAGGGGATGTGACCGAAATCCTTGGCGTGGCCTTCGAGCACGGTGATGATGTCCGCGTCGCGCTTGGCCGGATCGGTCTCGGTCTTGATGCGATCAATGATCGCGTCAAGTTCCTTGTTGCTGTAGTTGCCCAGGTTGTACATGCCGTCCGCGCCCTCACCCTTGGTGCGGATCAGGTTCTGCAGCGTGTACATGGCATCGAACGTCGGTACGCCCCAGCCGAACAGGTAGGCGCTGGTGTCGGAGCTCTGCACCTTGGGGAAGTAGGTCGAACGCGGCATGGCGTTCATCGTGGCCTTCACGCCCACCTTGGCCCACATGCCCACCACGGCCTGGCAGATCGCCTCGTCGTTGATGTAGCGGTTGTTGGGGCAGTCCAGCGTGAAATTCAGGGTGCCGTCGTAGCCAGCGTCCTTGAGCAGCGCGCGGGCCTTTTCGGGATCGTACGGCACGCGCTTGTGGATCGACTCGGCCCAGCCATGGACCTGCGGCGCGATCATCGTGCCGGTAGGCGCCGACAGGCCGCGCATCACGGCGCGCTTGATGGCGTCCACGTCGATGGCGCGATACAGCGCCTCGCGCACGCGGATGTCCTGGAACGGGTTCTTGCCCTTGATGTTCGAGTACTGCAGTTCCGGACGCTTCTGGTCCAGGCCCAGGTAGATGGTGCGGTATTCGTTGCCCTCGACCACCTTGGCCGATTGGCGCAGGCGGTCCAGGTCCTGCGCGGCCGGGTCCAGCACGAAGTCGATTTCTCCCGACAGCAGCGCGGCGGTGCGGGTGGCGTTCTGCTTGATCGGCGTGAACACGACTTCGGTGACGTTGCCGACCTTGCCGGCCTTGTTCCACCAGTCCTTGTTTTCTTCGAACACCGTGCGCACGTCCACTTCGCGCGACTTCAGCTTGTAGGGGCCGGTGCCGTTGGTGTTGCGCGCGCCGAAGGTGTCTTCCTTGTTGACGAAGTCCTGCGGCTTGGCGATGTTGTTCTTTTCCGACCAGGCCTTGTTCATGATGAACACATTGGTCAGCTGGCGCAACAGCACGGGGTTGGGCGCCGAGGTCTCGATCTCGACCGTCAGGTCGTCGATCTTGCGCGCTTCCTTGATGCCGGTGGTGTAGGCCTTGTAGTTCGACGTGGGCGCCATGGCGCGGTGCACCGAGAACACCACGTCGTCGGCGGTGAAGGCGGCACCGTCATGGAACTTCACCCCGGGGCGCAGCTTGAAGCGGTACAGCGTGGGCGAGACCTGCTCCCACTCGGTCGCCAGGCGCGGCACCACCTTGAAGGTCTTGTCGTAGTCCACCAGCGGTTCGTAGATGTAGCTGTTGGCGGCGATCGTCATGCCTTCGTTCTGCGAATGCGGATCAAAGGTGAGGATGTCGCCCTGTGCGGCCCAACGGAAGGATTTGGCCTGCCCGATCGAGGGCACGGCCACGGCGGCGGCGATCGCGATGGCAATCAAAGTGCGGCGCATAGGTGTCAGCTCCTGACTGTAGTCTGAATACCGGCGCGATATTGCCTAGCCGCAAGACCCTCGTCAATTAAGGGTTTATGCGTACCGTAGCCGGTTTTCACAGGAGAAACGCAAATAGGGACGCATAAAGACATGACAAAAAAATCGCATGCTTTGCCAAGTAAACAGCGTTCACCTGTCGGACAAGTTCTATTCGTCCGTGTCCAGCGGCAGGTCCAGCGGCACGTGCTCCGTCATCAGCACGCGCAGCATGTCGATCAGCAGCGCCGCCTTTTCTTCGCCGAACGGCGCAAGCACCGCCTTCTGGTGCTGGGTGGCCTGCTCGCATAGCGCCGCGATCAGGTTGCGGCCCTTGGTGGTGATGCCGACCCGCGTCTGGCGGCGGTCGGCGCGCACGCCGGTGCGCGCCACCAGGCCTTCGGTTTCCATGCGCTGCACCACCTTGCTCAGGGTCGGTTGCTTGGTGATGGCCAGCACCGCCAGGTCGCCGATGGTTTCGCCCGCGCTGCCTTCCAGGCTGGCCAGCACCCGCCATTCGGTGACGGACAGCCCGGCCGACTTCACCTGCTGATGGAATTCTGCCGAGATGCGCTGGCTGGCCTGCGCCAGCAGGTAGGCCAGGTAATCGTCGACGAACCGCGTGCCGGTGGCCAGGGTCCCGCTCTGCTTGTCCGACCGCATGTTGCTTTGCTCCCACGCACCAATATGGATAGGCGGCGTCATGCCGCAGGGCGCATTGCACCACGCTGGCGCGAAGGCGCGCCATGAGGTGACGCAATGCTGTTGCGCAGCACAGGGTATACCCCGAATCGCAACCCGTTTTTGCACCATCACAGCGCCTTTTTTCAGGCTCGGCGATAGAGAACAACCAGTATATACACCCTTGTTTTAGCGTGATATTTTTTTGATTCCATGAAATTTCATCTTTTTTGTTGACAGCTAAAACGTTGACTCCTAAAGTATTTTCAGCGTGAAATTTCGTGACGTGGCCTTGCTGCGCAGCAGCAACGCTTGAGGACCCGCAAGCCGGTCCGCGTGGAGGAGTTCGAGATGGCTGAAAGGTCTTTCAAGAAAGAAGTCCAGCAGTTGCGTATCGGGGCCGGCGAAGAATTTCGCGGCGAAGGCATCCTGGCCGTCACCAAGGCCTTGCTGCAGTCCGGCGTGGGCTACGTGGCCGGTTATCAGGGTTCGCCCATCTCGCACTTGATGGACGTGCTGGCCGACGCCAACGACATCCTGCAGGAACTGGGCGTGCACTTCGAGGCCAGCGCGTCCGAAGCCACCGCCGCCGCCACGCTGGCCGCGTCCGTCATGTACCCCATCCGCGGCGCGGTCACCTGGAAGTCCACCGTGGGTACCAACGTCGCGTCCGACGCGCTGGCCAACCTGGCCTCGGGCGGCGTCACCGGCGGCGCGCTGGTCATCGTGGGCGAAGACTACGGCGAAGGCTCGTCCATCATGCAGGAACGCTCGCACGCGTTCGCCATGAAATCGCAGATCTGGCTGCTGGACCCCCGCCCCAACCTGGAAAGCATGGTCAAGGCGGTGGAAGACGGCTTCGCGCTGTCGGAAGCCAGCAAGACGCCGGTGATGCTGCAACTGCGCATCCGCGGCTGCCACGTCCATGGCCGCTTCATCGCCAAGGAAAACAAGCGGCCCGAGTTTTCGCTGGCCCAGGCGCTGGAGAACCCGGCGCGCGACACCAGCCGCATCGTATTGCCGCCCGCGTCGTTCCTGCACGAGCAGGAAAAGATCAAGGAACGCTGGCCCGCCGCCATCCGCTATATCAAAGCGCACAAGCTCAACGAGCACTTCGACGGCGACCAGGACGACATCGGCCTGATCCTGCAGGGCGGGCTGTACAACGGCGTGATCCGCGCCTTGCAGCTGCTGGGCCTGGCCGACAACTTCGGCAACAGCCGCATTCCGCTGTACGTCATGAACGTGGCCTACCCCGTCATCGAAGACGAGGTCATCGACTTCTGCCGCGGCAAGCGTTCGGTGCTGCTGCTGGAAGAAGGCCAGCCCGACTACCTGGAACAGAACCTGCACGCCGTGCTGCGCAAGGCGGGCATCGACACCCGCCTGTCCGGCAAGGACGTGCTGCCGATGGCGGGCGAATACACCACCCAGGTCATGCGCGACGGCCTGCGCGAATTCCTCAAGCGCGAACGGCCCGCGTCGTTGCAGACGCATGCGGCGGTGGCCGTGGACCGCGAAGCCGGTGCCGCGCCACAGCTGGAAATCACCGAGATCGCCCGGCCCAAGCCAGCGCCGCGCCCGGTCGAACAGCCCATCACCTTCCACAAGCAGGTGGCCGACCTGGCCGCCGTGGTGCCGCCGCGGCCGGCCGGCTTCTGTACCGGCTGTCCGGAACGGCCGATCTTCTCGGCCCTGACCCTGGCACAGGAAACGCTGGGGCAGCACCACATTTCGTGCGATATCGGCTGCCACCTGTTTTCGATCCTGCCGCCCTTCAACCTGGGCGCCACCACCATGGGCTACGGCCTGGGCGCGTCCAGCGCCGCGGCGTTCAACGTGCCCGCGGCCAAGCGGCCGATCTCGATCATGGGCGACGGCGGCTTCTGGCACAACGGGCTGGCGTCGGGCATCGGCAACGCGGTCTTCAACAAGTACGACGGCGTCATCGTTATCGTCGACAACTTCTACGCGTCGGCCACCGGCGGGCAGGACATCCTGTCGTCCCGCGCCGAGAACCCCGACCGGTCCACCAACAACCCCATCGACCAGGCCGTGCGCGGCGTGGGCGTGAAGTGGGTGCGCACGCTGGACCGCACCTATGACGTGGCCAAGGTGCGCGCCACGATCGAAGAAGCGCTGACCACCGACATCAAGGGCCCCAAGGTCATCATCGCCCAGTCGGAATGCATGCTGAACAAGCAGCGCCGCATCAAGCCGCTGTTCAACAAGGCGGTCAAGGAAGGCCGCCGCGTGGTCAAGGAACGCTTTGGCGTCGACCCGGACGTATGCACCGGCGACCACGCCTGTATCCGGCTGTCGGGCTGCCCGTCTCTGACCGTGAAGGACAGCGGCGACCCCTTGAAGGAAGACCCGGTGGCGCACGTGGAAAGCAGCTGCGTGGGCTGCGGCAACTGCGGCGAAGTCGCGCATGCCGCGGTGCTGTGCCCGTCTTTCTACCGTGCCGACATCGTGCACAACCCCAGCGGCCGCGACCGTTTCCTGGCGCGCGTGCGCCAGGGCGTGATCGGCTACCTGCAGCGCCGCCGCGCCGCGCGCCTGGCCAAATTCGCCCTGTGAGGACCCGCCCCATGAACCCGGTGGCATTGCAGCAAGGCACCCCCATCAAGATCGCTATCCTGGCCATGGGCGGCCAGGGCGGCGGCGTGCTGGCCGACTGGATCGTCGACATGGCCGAACATGCCGGCTGGTGGGCCCAGACCACCTCGGTGCCCGGTGTCGCCCAGCGCACCGGCGCCACCATCTATTACCTGGAACTGCTGCCCGAAGCCGACGTGGCGCGCGCCGGCCGCCCACCCGCGCTGGCCCTGATGCCCACGCCCGGCGACGTCGACCTGGTGGTGGCCGCTGAACTCATGGAAGGCGGCCGCGCGATCCAGCGCGGCCTGGTCACGCCCGACCGCAGCGTGCTGATCGCCTCGTCGCACCGCAGCTACGCCGTCAGCGAGAAGTCGGCCCCCGGCAACGGCATCGCCGACCCCAACAAGGTGCTGGAAGCCGGCCGCGCCGCTGCGCGCCGCTTCCTGTGCTTTGATCTGCAGGAGCTGGCCGACCGGGCGGGCAGCGTCATCAGCGCCAGCCTGTTCGGCGCGGTGGCCGGCAGCGGCGCCCTGCCGTTCTCGCGCGAAGACTATGAAGCCACCGTGCGCCGCGCCGGCGTCGGTGTCGAAGCCAGCCTGCGCGCCTTCGCACTGGGCTTTACGGCCGCCGACCAGGCACCCGCACAGCCGGCCGCGATCGACCTGACCCGCCCCGTGCCCGCGCTGCCCGAACGCGCCGCCAGCCCGCGCACCCAGGCGTTGCTGGACACCATCGCCCGCGATTTCCCCTCCTGTGCCCAGCCCATGCTGGTGGCCGGCGTACGCCGCCAGATCGAATTCCAGGACCTGGCCTACGCCCAGGACTACCTGGCGCGCATGCAGGCCATCCGCGAGCTGGACGCACGCCACGGAGGCGAAGCCAGGCAATGGGCCTTGACCCTCGCCGCCGCGCGCTACCTGGCCACCGCCATGGCCTACGACGACGTGATCCGCGTGGCCGACCTGAAGACCCGCGGCTCGCGCTTCGAACGCGTGCGCAGCGAAGTGGGCGCCAAGCCGGACCAGTTGGTCTACACCACCGAATTCATGCATCCGCGGCTGGAAGAGATCTGCGGCACGCTGCCTGCAGGCCTGGGCCGCTGGCTGGAACAGTCCAAGGGCTTCGGCGGCTTTGTCGAGCGGCGCCTGGGCAAGGGCCGCCGCATGCAAAGCGGCACGCTGGGCGGCTTCATGATGCTGTACCTGCTGGCCGGCATGCGACGCTTTCGCCGCCGCACCCTGCGCCACCAGATCGAATCGGCCGCGCTGACGCAGTGGCTGGACCTGGTGGCCAGCCTGGCCCCGCGCGACTACGACCTGGCCGTGGAAACGGTCAACTGCCGCCGCCTGGTCAAGGGCTACAGCGACACCCACGTGCGCGGCGGCGGCAAGTACCGCCAGCTGATCGCGGCCGCGGCCCAACTGGCGGGCCGGCCCGATGCCGCGGCGTCGCTGCGGTCGCTGCGCGAAGCCGCGCTGGCCGACGAGAAATGCGGCCCCATGGAACGCCAGCTGGCCGACGTACTGGCCCAGAAAATGGCCGCCTGACCCCAGAACCTAGAGACGAATGCCGTGCAAACCCTGAAACTCATCGTCCGCGAGATCCGCCAGGAGTCGCCCCTGATCCGTTCGCTGCGCCTGGCGCGCGAAGATGGCGGCGCCCTGCCCGCCTTCGGCCCCGGCGCCCACCTGAAAGTGTCGGTGCCCGGCCTGCGCGAACCGCGCTGCTATTCGCTGGTGCAACTGGCGCCCGAGGCCGGCCGCTTTGCCGAGCCCGCCGAATACCGCCTGGGCGTGCGGCTGGAAGAAGCCAGCCAGGGCGGTTCGCGCCACATGCATGGCCTGGCGGTCGGCGATACGCTGACCGTCGAAGGCCCCAAGAACGACTTTCCGCTGCACGAATCGCCCGCGGGCGACGAACCCGTGGTGCTGATCGCCGGCGGCATCGGCATCACGCCGGTGGCCTCGATGGCGGCCGCGCTCAAGTCCGCCGGCCGCGCCTTCCGCCTGCACTACAGCGGCCGCAGCCGCGACCAGCTGGCGTTCCTGCCGGAATTGCAGGCCCTGGCCGGCGACGCGCTGGCCCTGCACGCCGATGATGAGCCGTCGTGCCGCTTCGATCTGCAAGCCCTGCTGGACGGCGCGAACCCGCGCCAGCACCTGTACGTGTGCGGCCCCAAGGGCCTGATCGATGCCGTCATCCAGGCCGCCCGCGCGCGCCACTGGCCCGACGCCCACATCCATTTCGAACTGTTCGCCAGCGCCGCGCCGCAGGCCGGCGACCAGCCCTTCGAGGTGGAACTGCGCCAGTCCGGCCGCGTGCTGACCATTCCCGCCGACAAGACCATCGTCGACGTCATGGAAGAAGAAGGCTGCGATCCCATGTTTGACTGCAAGCGCGGCGAATGCGGCGTGTGCCAGGCCACCGTGCTGGAAGGCGAACCCGACCACCGCGACTACTACCTGTCGGACACCGAGAAAGCCAGCGGCAAGATCATCCAGATCTGCATCTCGCGCGCCAAGTCGGCGCGCCTGGTGCTGGATCTGTAGCCGGTCCGCAGAAAGGAGACGAGCATGGCCAAATACCGCGACAATCCCGACGCCATCCGCGCCCTGCTGCGCGAGACCGAGGTGCACAAAGACCTGTTCATCGACCAGGAGCTGTTCGACCTGGAAATGGAACGGCTGTACGCCAACACCTGGGTCTACGTCGGCCACGACAGCCAGGTGCCCAATCCCGGCGACTACATCACCACCACCGTCGGCAACCAGCCGGTGGTGATGGTGCGCCACAGCGACCGCACGGTGCGCGTGCTGCACAACCGCTGCCCGCACAAGGGCACCATGGTGGCGGGCGACGCCTGCGGCAACACCGGCAAGTTCTTTCGCTGCCCTTATCACGCCTGGACCTTCAAGACCGATGGCAGCCTGCTGTCGATTCCCCTGAAGAAAGGCTACGAAAACACCGGTCTGGAACAGTGCGAAGCCAGCCAGGGCATGGCGGCCGTGAAAGACGTGCGCAACCACCGCGGCTTCGTCTTCTGCCGCCTGAACCCCGAGGGCCAGTCGTTCGAGGACTTCTTCGGCGACGCGCTGTCGACCCTGGACAACATGGTCGACCGCTCGCCCGAAGGCCGCCTGGAAGTGGCCGGCGGCGTGCTGCGCTACATGCACCGCTGCAACTGGAAGATGCTGGTCGACAACCAGACGGACACCTGCCACCCCATGGTGGCGCACGAGTCGTCGGCCGGCACCGCGGTCAAGGTCTGGGAGCAGGCCCCGGCCGGCACGCCCAAGCCCATGGCGGTGGAATTGTTCGCGCCGTTCATCTCGCCCTATGAGTTCTTCGAGAACATGGGCATCCGCGTCTGGGAAAACGGCCATGGGCATACGGGCGTGTCGGATTCGATCCACGCCTCGTATTCCGGCATTCCGGGTTACTGGGAGTCCATGGTGTCGGCCTATGGCGAGGAACGCGCCAGGCAGATCCTGGGCGACGTACGCCACAACACGGTGTATTTCCCCAATATCATGGTCAAGGGTCCGATCCAGACGCTGCGCGTGTTCAAGCCGATCGCTGCCGACCGCACGCTGGTGGAGTCCTGGACCTTCCGCCTGGTTGGCGCGCCCGACCTGCTGCTGGAGCGCACCCTCATGTACAACCGCCTGATCAACGCGCCCACGTCGGTGGTCGGCCACGACGACCTGGAAATGTACGAACGCGCGCAGGACGGCCTGCAATCGCGGGCTCGCGACTGGGTCAACGTCGGCCGGCTGTACTCGCCCGACGAGATCGGGCGCAAGAACGTCACCACCAACGGCACCAACGAATGGCAGATGCGCAACCAGTATCGCGCCTGGGGCCGCTACATGACGCAGACGGAGGCGGCATGAGTTTTTCCGAACGCGACCTGATCGATTTCGTCTACGCCGAAGCGCGCCTGCTCGATGATCTGCGCTTCGAGGACTGGCTGGACCTGTACACCGAAGACGGCTACTACTGGATGCCGCTGGCCCACGGCCAGACCGACGCCAGGCTGCATGCCTCGCTGATGTACGAAGACAAGCTGCTGCTGCGCGTGCGGGTCGAGCGGCTGGCCGGCCAGCGCACCTTTTCGCAGCAGCCCAAGAGCCGCTGCCACCACCTGCTGCAGGCGCCCACGATCGAACGCGGCCATCCGGAATCGGCGCCCGAGGAAGGCCGCCACGTGCTGCGCACCGCCTTCCACTATGTCGAAACGCGCCAGGACGCGCAGACCCTGTACGCCGGCTGGGCCACGCATCATCTGGTGGAACAGGACGGCGCGCTGCGCATCCGGTTAAAGCGCGTTGACCTGGTCAATTGCGATGCCGCCTTCGGCAACATCCAACTGTTCATGTAGGAGCGGCTTGTGAGCACCACTGTCCACCAGGCTTTCCGCGATACCGCGGCCCGCCACGGCGCCAGGCCCTTCCTGTGCATCCTGCCCGAAACGGCCGCGGCCTATGGCATCGGCTCCGGCGAACTGGGCTATGCGCAGGCCGCCAGCGCCATCGAGACGCTGCGCGCCGCCTATGCCCGGGCCGGCTACGGCCACGGCCACCGCGCCGGCCTGCTGCTGGAAAACCGCCCCGCCTTCTTCCTGCATTGGTTCGCGTTGAACGCCCTGGGCGTGTCGGTCGTGCCCATCAACCCCGACCTGCGCGCGGCCGAACTGGAATACCTGACCGGGCACTCCGAGATCGCGTTGGCGGTGGCCTTGCCCGAGCGCCATGCCGACCTGCTGGCCGCGGCCGAACGCGCCGGCCGCCCCCTGCGGGTCATGGCGCCGGACGACGCACCGCCCGCCGCGCCGTTTGCCGCGCCGCTGGCCGGCGAACCCGGCGAGCTGACCGAATGCGCGCTGCTGTACACGTCCGGCACCACCGGCCGGCCCAAGGGCTGCATCCTGCCCAACCGCTATTTCCTGCATGCGGGCGGCTGGTACGCCCGCATCGGTGGCCTGGCCGCACTGCGGCCCGGCGAAGAACGCATGCTGACGCCGCTGCCGCTGGTGCACATGAATGCCATGGCCTATTCCGCCATGGCGATGGTGCTGACCGGCGGCTGCCTGATTCCGCTGGACCGCTTCCACCCCAAGACCTGGTGGGACAGCGTGCGCGATTCCGGCGCCACGGTGCTGCACTACCTGGGCGTGATGCCGGCCATCCTGATGAAGGCCGAACCGTCCGCGCAGGACCGCCAGCCTGCCATCCGCTTCGGCTTCGGCGCGGGGGTGGACCGCAAGCTGCAGCAACCGTTCGAAGCGCGCTTCGGCTTTCCGCTGCTGGAGGCCTGGGCCATGACCGAGACCGGCGCCGGCGCCGTCATCATCGCCAATAAAGAACCGCGCCATATCGGTGAAAGCTGCTTCGGCGCCGAAGAAGACGACGTGCAGGTGCGCATCGTGGCCGATCACGGCGGCGAGGCGGCGGCCGGCGAACCGGGCGAACTGCTGGTGCGCCATGCCGGCAGCGACCCGCGCTACGGTTTTTTCGCCGGCTACCTGAAAGACCGGGACGCCACCGACCAGGCCTGGGAAGGCGGCTGGTTCCATACGGGCGATATCGTGCGCCGCGAGGCCGACGGCGCGCTGCGCTTTGTCGACCGCAAGAAGAACGTGATCCGCCGCAGCGGCGAGAACATCTCGGCCGTGGAAGTGGAAAGCGTGCTGCTGCAGCACCCGCTGGTCAAGGCCGTGGCGGTGGCCGCCGTGCCGGACCCGGTGCGCGGCGACGAGGTGCTGGCCTGCGTGGTGGCGGAAACGGCGCCGGCCGACGCCGCCGCCCGGGCCGACGCCGCGCGCGGCATCGTGCAATGGAGCCTGCAGCAACTGGCCTACTACAAGGCGCCCGGCTACGTCGCGTTTGTCGACAGCCTGCCGCTCACCACCACCAACAAGATCCAGCGCGGCGAAATGAAGGCGCTGGCGCCGACGCTGCCGGGCACGGCCTGCTGCGTGGACACCACCGCCATGAAAAAGCGCCAGGAGCCCGCCCGATGACCGCGCCGCGCGCCCGCTACGACGGCGTGGTGGCGGCCCTGCCCGTCAGCATTCCCTACGAACGCTACTCCACCCTGGCCGCGCACGGCTGGCTGGGCCGGGCGCTGGCCGCGCTGATCCGCCAGGCCGGCATCGCCAAGACCGACGTCGACGGCCTGTGCGTGTCCAGCTTCACGCTGGCGCCGGACACCGCCGTGGGCCTGGTGCAGCACCTGGGCATGAGCCCGCGCTGGCTCGACCACATCCCGATGGGCGGGGCCAGCGGTGTGGCCGCGTTGCGCCGCGCCGCCCGGGCGGTGCAGGCCGGCGACGCCAGCATCATCGCCTGCATCGCGGGCGACACCAACCAGGTGGACTCGTTCCGCAATACCGTCAGCCAGTTCTCGCGCTTTGCCCAGGACGCCGTCTACCCGTACGGCGCGGGCGGCCCCAACGCCAGCTTCGCGCTGCTGACGGCGCACTACATGCGTACCACCGGCGCCACCCGCGAAGACTTTGGCAAGGTCTGCGTGGCCCAGCGCGCCAACGCCCTGCGCTACCCCCACGCCCTGATGAAAAAGCCGCTGACGCTGGCCCAGTACCTGGATGCCCGCGTCATTGCCGACCCGATCCACCTGTTCGACTGCGTCATGCCCTGCGCCGGCGCCGACGGCTTCCTGGTCATGACCGAGGCCCGTGCCCAGGCGTTGGGCCTGCCCTACGCCCGCATCCTGTCCACCATCGAACGCCACAACGCCTGGATCGAAGACCCGATCCAGACCCGCGGCGGCTGGACGGTGGACATCGACGAGCTCTACGGCATGGCCAACGCCAGCCCGGCCGACATGGATTTCCTGCAGGCCTACGACGACTATCCCGTCATCAACCTGATGCAGATGGAAGACCTGGGCTTCTGCGCCAAGGGCGCGGCGCCCGAGTTCGTGCGCGCCAACACCTTCACGGTGGACGGCAGCCTGCCCTTCAACACCAACGGCGGCCAATTATCGGTGGGCCAGGCCGGCGCGGCCGGCGGCTACCTGGGCATGGTCGAGGCCTTGCGCCAACTGACCGGCACGGCCGGCGGCACGCAAGTGCCCGACGCGCGGCTGGGCCTGGTAAGCGGCTTCGGCATGATCAACTACGACCGCGGGCTGTGCACCGCCGCGGCCATCCTGGCCAGGAGCGACGCATGACCGAGCCGCTAGCCAAGCCGCCCCGCAAGAACCCGGTGGCGCGCACGCGCCAGCCGACCCTGCCGCCCGGCGCCCGCAGCCGCGCCGCGCTGGGCCTGACGGCTGCCGCCGCCGAAGGCCGCTTCGACCTGCAGACCTGCGCCGACTGCGGCGCGGTGCAGTATCCGCCGCGCGATGCCTGCGGCCACTGCCTGTCCGACCACCTGCCGTGGCGCCCGGCGGACCCGCACGGCGTGCTGCTGGTCAGCACCACCCTGCACCACAGCAACGACCTCTACTTCCGCGAGCGCCTGCCCTGGCGCGTGGGCACCGTGCGCATGGACGCCGGCCCCTCGGTCGTGGCCCACATCCACCAGGATTGCGCCGACGGCGCCCGCGTGCGGCTGGCGCTGAAGCTGGATCGCGCCGGCCAGGCCGTGATGATCGCCCTGCCCGAAAGGAATACGCCGAACATGGAAGACGACAAGACCCTGCGCGAAACCTCGTGCGACCCGAAGTTCCGCCGCGCGCTGGTCACCGACGGCAAGTCGGCGGTGGGCCAGGCGGTGGCACGCGCGCTGCTGGAGGCCGGCAGCCCGACCGTGTTCCTGGGCGATCCGCAGGCCTGGCGCCAGGACCCCGGCTTCAATGCCCTGGCGGCCGACCCGCGGGTGCAGGTGCTGGCGCTGGACGTGACCGACTCCGATTCCGTCGAACGCGCCGCGGCGTCCATCGGCGGCAAGGTCGAGATCCTGGTCAACACGGCCGACCTGGAACGCGAAGGCGGCCTGCTGGACCGGCGCGACGTGAACACCGCGCGCGATGCCATGGACGTGAACGTGCTGGGCCTGATGCGGCTGGCGCAGGGTTTCGGCCCGGCGCTGTGCGGCCGCGCAGCCGATGGCGTCAACAACGCCACCGCCTGGGTCAACGTGCTGTCCATCTACGCCCACATGAACCTGCCCTCGCGCGGCATGTGGTCGGCGTCCAAGGCGGCCGCGCTGTCGTTGGCGCAGTGCCTGCGCGCCGAGATGCGGCCGGCGGGCGTGCGGGTGGTGAACGTGTTTCCGGGCCCGGTCGACCATGAATGGGAACAGCGCACGCCGCCCCCGCGCGTGGCGCCCAAGGCCATCGCGAGCGCCATCGTGCGCGCGCTGCAGGACGGCGTCGAAGACGTGTATGTCGGCGACGTGGCGCAGGAATTCCGCGCGCGGCTGGCGGAGAACCCCAAGGGACTGGAGCGGGAACTGGGCGCCTGACGGCCGGCCCTCGCCCGACGACACGAAAACCAATAGGAGCAACAGATGAGCCAACCCATTCTTGCCCAATTCATGACCGAACTGGTTTCGGGCCGCATCCGCCTTGTGGACCTGACCGAGACGCTGACGCCGGAATTCCCCACCATCGTGCTGCCGCCGGAATTCGGCCAGGCCTGGCCGTTCCGCATCGAAGAGATTTCGCGCTACGACGAACGCGGCCCGGCCTGGTACTGGAACAACTTTTCGTGTTCGGAACACACCGGCACGCACTTCGACGCGCCGGTGCACTGGGTCACGGGCAAGGACCAGCCGGACAACACCGTGGACACCATTCCGGTGGACGCCTTCATTGCCGGCGCCTGCGTCATCGACTGTTCCGCGGAGGCTCGCGACAACCCCGACTTCCTGCTGACCATCGATTTCGTCAAGGCATGGGAAGAAAAGCACGGCCGCATCCCGGCCCGGTCGTGGGTGCTGATGCGTACCGACTGGTCCAAGCGCGCCAAGCCCGCCGAATACCTGAACATGAAAGAAGACGGCGCCCATTCGCCCGGCCCCGACGCCGAGGTGGTGCCCTGGCTCATCAAGGAACGTGACGTGCACGGCTTCGGCACCGAATCGGTGGGCACCGACGCCGGCCAGGCGCATCACCTGAATCCGCCCTACCCCTGCCACTACTACATGCACGGCAACAACCGCTATGGCCTGCAGTGCCTGACCAACCTGGACCAGCTGCCGCCGACGGGTGCCGTGATCTTCTCGGCGCCGCTGAAGATCCGCAGCGGCTCGGGCAGCCCGTTGCGGGTCCTGGCCTTGGCGCCCCGCGCCTGACCCGCACGCAAAGGAAATCCGCATGACTCAATCCAACGTTGCGATCGTCACCGGCGGCAGCGCCGGCATCGGCGCCGAAATCTGCCGCAGCATGCTCGATGCCGGCTACGAAGTGATCTCGATGGCGCGCCGTGCCGCCGATTTCAGCCACCCGCGCCTGCACAACGTGCAGGTGGACCTGCTGGACGCCGACGCCACCGCGCAGGCCGGGGCCGAGGTCGTGGCGCGTTTTCCCGTCAGCCACGTCATCCACAACGCTGGCGTGATCTGGCCCAAGCTGCTGCCCGACGTCACCCAGGAAGAACTGCACGGCCTGACGCAGATCCACCTGGGCGCGGCCATCAGCCTGGTGCAGGCGGCGTTGCCCGGCATGCAGGAACGCAAGTTCGGCCGCATCGTCATGATGTCGTCGCGCGGCGCGCTGGGCCTGCCCACCCGCACCGCCTATTCCGCCACCAAGGCCGGCATGGTCGGCATGGCCCGCACCTGGTCGCTGGAACTGGCGCCGTACGGCATCACCGTCAACGTGGTGGCGCCCGGCCCGATCCAGACCGACATGTTCTACGAGGTGATCGAGCCCGGCAGCGAGCGCGAAAAGCAGCTGGCCAACGGCATTCCGGTCAAGCGCCTGGGGCGTTCGGACGACGTGGCACGCGCCGTCATGTTCTTCGCCGACCCCGCCAACAGTTTCGTCACCGGCCAGACGCTGTTCGTCTGCGGCGGCGCCAGCGTCAGTTCCATCACCATCTGAACGGCCCTTTTCACGCCCGCTTCGGGTTTTGACGGATAGGTAAGCACGGGGACCGGGTCTACAGTGCTGAGCCTTGCCTCTCAGAAAGTTTAAGCCGCAAGTAATTCCAGCCGTACCCCCGCAGTTCCCGTTTTCTCCGTTTTCCAGCCGCACTCCTTTTACGCTCCCTATCCGGAGGTTTTGCCATGCTGTCGAAGAAACTCCCCCTGGCCGCCGCCGTGCTGGCCGCGCTGTGTTCCCTGCCCGCCCTGGCCCAGGTCAAGGTCGGCGTGGTGTCCTCGTCCACCGGCCCCACCGCGCTGGTGGGCATTCCGCAGAAGAACACCGTGCCGCTGCTGCCCAGGAAGATCGGCGACCTGACGGTGGAATACATTTCGCTGGACGATGCCAGCGATTCCACCAACTCGGTCACCGCCTTCAAGAAGCTGATCTCGGAACAGAACGTGGACGCGCTGATCGGGCCGTCGGGTTCGCCCAACGCCATGGGCGTGATCCAGTTCGCCTTTGAGGCCGGCGTGCCGATGCTGGCGCCGGTGGGCACCGCGGCCGTGGTGCTGCCGATGAACGAGCAGAAGAAGTGGGTGTTCAAAACCACGCAGAACGACGACATCATCGCCCGCGCGCTGGTCGACCACATGGCCAAGACCGGCATCAAGACCGTCGGCTTCATCGGCCTGAACGATCCGTATGGCGAGAATTGGTACAAGGTCTTCTCGGGCCTGGCCGCCGAAAAGGGCATCAAGATCGCCGCCAACGAGCGCTATCTGCGCTTTGACAGCTCGGTCACCGGCCAGGCGCTCAAGATCCTGGCCGCCAAGCCCGACGCCGTGCTGATCGCCGCCCCCGGCGCGGCCAGCGTGCTGCCGCAGACCACGCTGTTCGACCAGGGCTACAAGGGCAAGTTCTACCAGACCCACGGCGCCGCGTTGCCCGACTTCCTGAAGCTGGGCGGCAAGAAGGTCGAAGGCACGGTGCTGGCTGCCAGCCTGATGCTGGTGTTGCCGGAAATGCCCGACAGCAACCCGTCCAAGAAGGTCGCCAGCGACTACATCGCCGCGTACGAAAAACTCAACGGCTCCAAGCCCGCCACCTTCGGCGCCAACGTCTACGACGCCGGCCTGCTGCTGGAAAAGGCCATTCCGCTGGCCGAGAAGGCCGGCAAGCCGGGCACCAAGGAATTCCGCAGCGCGCTGCGCGATGCGCTGGAACAGACCCGCGAGCTGGTCGGCACCCAGGGCGTCTACAACATGAGCGCCGCCGACCACAGCGGCTTTGACGACCGCGGCCGCGAGCTGATCACCGTGAAGGACGGCAACTGGACGCTGGTGAAGTAAAGGTAAAGGCGGGGGAAGGCCCCCCCCCCGAAGCGCCGCGCGCTTCCCCCAGGGGGCATGCCTGCGGACCGGCAAAGCCGGCTCCGCGGCATCCCGCTGGGGATGCGTTCAAGTGAAGATGAGGTCGCCGTCATGTTTGTCTGTTTTATCCGGAAGTACTGATGAATGCTCAGATCGCCCTGATACTCGGTCAGGACGGCATCACCAACGGCGCCATCTACGCGCTGCTGGCCTTGTCCATCCTGCTGGTCTTTACCGTTACCCGCGTGCTGTTCATCCCCCAGGGCGAGTTCGTCGCCTTCGGCGCGCTGACCATGGCCGCCCTGCAAGCCGGCAAACCGGTGCTGCTGGTGTGGCTGCTGCTGGCCTTTGCGCTGGCCGAGGCCGTGGCCGATCTGCTGGCGCGCGCCAAGCGGCCGGGCCGCCAGCGCGGCGCCTGGCGCATCGGCGCCAAGGTGGCGTATCCGCTGATCCTGGCGGCGCTGTTCTATCGCTTGCCGCTGGCGCAACTGCCGATGGCCGTGCAGGCGCTGCTGACGCTGTTGCTGGTGGTGCCGATGGGGCCGCAGCTGTATCGCCTGTTCTACCAGCCCATCGCGTCCGCCTCGACGCTGGTGCTGCTGATCGTGTCGATCGCGGTGCACCTGGCGCTGGTGGGCCTGGGCCTGTTGGCCTTCGGCGCCGAGGGCGCGCGCACCGCGCCGTTCAGCGATGCCAGCCTGACGCTGGGCCCCATCAACGTCAACAGCCAGGCGCTGTGGGTGGTGGCGGTGTCGGCGCTGTTGATCATCGTGCTGTACCAGTTCTTTGAACGCTCCATGTACGGCAAGGCCCTGCGCGCCGCTGCCTTCAACCGGCTGGGCGCGCGCCTGATGGGGATTTCGCCAGTGTTCGCCGGCAAGGCCACGTTCTTCCTGGCGGCGCTGATCGGCACCGTCTCGGGCATCCTGATCGCGCCCATCACCACCATGTACTTCGATTCCGGTTTCATGGTCAGCCTGAAGGGCTTCGTCGGCGCCATCATCGGCGGCCTGGTGAGCTACCCCCTGGCCGCTGGCGGCGCGGTGCTGGTCGGCCTGATCGAGGCGTTTTCGTCGTTCTGGGCCAGCGCCTACAAGGAAATCATCGTATTCACCCTGATCATCCCCGTGCTGCTCTGGCGCTCGCTGAAAAGCCACCACGTCGAGGAAGAAGAAGAATGACCCCGCGCCACCTCGTCCTCGCGTTCCTCGCGCTGCTGGCGGCCGCGCCGCTGGTGCTGCCGCCGTTCTACGTCACCCTGCTGAACTACATCGGCCTGTACGCCATGGTGGCGCTGGGCCTGGTGCTGCTGACCGGCGTCGGCGGCCTGACCAGCTTTGGCCAGGCCGCGTTCGTCGGCGTGGGCGCCTACACCACCGCCCTGCTCACGACACGGGCCGACGCCTTGCCCGCCTGGCTGGCCTGGCTGGGCGCCTCGCCCTGGCTGACGCTGCTGGCCGGGCTGGCCCTGACATTGGTGATCGCCTACCTGCTGGGCGCCATCACGCTCAAGCTGTCCGGCCACTTCCTGCCGCTGGGCACCATCGCCTGGGGCCTGTCGCTGTACTTCGCCTTTGGCTCAGTCGAAGGGCTGGGCGGACACACCGGCATCCCCGACGTGCCCGCCATCAACCTGTTCGGCTGGGCGCTGACCCAGGGCGGCGAGATCTACTACCTGATCTGGGCCTTCCTGCTGGTGGCCATGTGGTCCACCAGCAACCTGCTGGATTCGCGCGAAGGCCGCGCGATCCGCGCCCTGAAGGGCGGCCGCGTGATGGCCGAGTCCATGGGCGTGGACACCGCCCGCTCGCGCATGGTGATCTTCATTATCGCGGCGCTGCAGGCCTGCGCGTCGGGCTGGCTGTACGCGCACATGCAGCGCTTCGTCAACCCGAACCCGTTCGGGCTGCAGATGGGCATCGAATACCTGTTCATGACCGTCATCGGCGGCGCCGGGCAGGTCTGGGGCGCGCTGGTCGGCGCGGGCGTCTTCACCGTGCTCAAGCAGTGGCTGCAGGACTGGCTGCCCAAGCTGCTGGGCCAGACCGGCAACTTTGAAGTCATCATCTTCGGCTTCGGCATGGTGCTGCTGCTGCACCGCGCCCGCGGCGGCCTGTGGCCGGTGCTGGCGCGGCGCTTTCCGGTGAGGAAAAGCGTGCGCAAGATCGACGCGCAGGCCGAACCGCTGCCGCGCAAGCCCATGCCGCCGCGCGGCGAGGTCGTGCTCAAGGCGGTGGACGTGACCCGCAAGTTCGGGGGCCTGGTGGCCAACAACGCCATGAACCTGGAGATCCGTGCGGGCGAGATCCTGGCGCTGATCGGCCCGAACGGCGCCGGCAAAAGCACCATGTTCAACCAGATCTCGGGCGTGGACACGCCGACCTCGGGCCAGGTCACGCTGCTGGGCCAGCCGGTGGCCGGCGCCGGGGCGCGCAAGATCGCGCGCCTGGGCCTGTCGCGCACCTTCCAGCACGTGCGCCTCCTGGGCCGCATGAGCGTGCTGGAAAACGTGGCCATCGGCGCCCACCTGCGCGGCCATCGCGGCGTGCTGCCGGCGGCCTGGCGGCTGGACCGCGCCGAAGAGGCCCGCCTGCTGGCCGAGGCCGCCCGCCAGGTCGAGCGCGTGGGCCTGGGCAAGCACCTGCACGACGAAGCCGGCTCGCTGGCGCTGGGCCAGCAACGCATCCTGGAAATCGCCCGGGCGCTGGCGTCGGACCCCTGCATCCTGCTGCTGGACGAGCCGGCCGCGGGCCTGCGCTACCAGGAAAAGTGCGAACTGGCCGAGCTGCTGAAGAAACTGCGCGCCGAAGGCATGGCCATCCTGCTGGTGGAGCACGACATGGATTTCGTGATGGGACTGGTGGACCGGGTGGTGGTGATGGACTTCGGCGAAAAGATCGCCGAGGGGCTGCCGGCCGAGATCCAACACAACCCCGCGGTGCTGGAAGCGTATCTGGGCGGAGTGGAAGAATGAGCGCAACATTGCTGGAAGTACGCGACCTGCGCGTGGCCTACGACAAGGTCGAGGCCGTCTCGGGCGTGAGCCTGTCGGTGGCCGAAGGCAAGATCGTGACCGTCATCGGCCCCAATGGCGCCGGCAAGACCACGCTGCTGTCGGCCATCATGGGCGTGCTGCCCTCGCGCGGCGAGATCGTCTTCGGCAGCAAGCGCCAGGAACACGCCGAGATCGAGGAAATGGTGGCGGCCGGCATGAACCTGGTGCCCGAAAAGCGCGAGCTGTTCGCCGAAATGACGGTGGAAGACAACCTGGCGCTGGGCGCCTTCGACCGCTTTCGCCGCGGCCTGCGCGACCAGGACAAGACGCTGGCCGAGGTCTACGACCTGTTTCCGCGCCTGCAGGAACGCCGCGCCCAGCTGGCCGGCACGCTATCGGGCGGCGAACGCCAGATGCTGGCCGTGGGCCGCGCCCTGATGGCCAAGCCGCGCCTGCTGATGCTGGACGAACCCAGCCTGGGTCTGGCCCCGCGCATCGTGCGCGAGGTCTTTCGCATCGTCGCGCGGTTGCGCGAGATGGGTGTGTCCATCCTGCTGATCGAACAGAACGCCCGCGCCGCACTGCAAGTGGCCGACTATGCCTACGTGCTGGAAACCGGCGCGGTCACGCTGGAAGGCCCCGCCGCCGAGGTCGCGGTGGACCCGCGCGTGGTCGAGGTGTACCTGGGGCTGGGCCACGCGGCCGCAGCAACCTGAGGGGTCGGACGGGAGCCGATGCCCCCGCCGCCGCAGGATTCGTGTGCCCGCGCCCTACGCCACGCCGCGCCGCCGGTCGCGCCGATACAGCGCATAGCCCAGCGGCCACATGATGCCGACCATCACGCGCGCCCACGGCTGCGTCAGGCGGTAGGCCTGCACGGCCGTCGGCACGCCGGAATGCTTCAGGTGCAGCCGGAACCGCGTGTAGCGCGCGGCGGCCATGATGAATTCGCGCGGCCGGAAGCGGAAGAATTCCAGGTGGTGCTGCAGCATGTCCCAGGCCAGCAGGTACAGCCCCTGCGCGTTGTTGCGCACCGACACGGCACCCTGGCTCAAGCCGCCCGGGGTGTCGTGATAGGTGCGCACGACCTGGTTGATGAAGCGGCTGAGATAGCCGGCCCGCGCAATCGCCCACCACACCAGGCTTTCCGGAACGAAGCCGGCAACGTCCTCGGGAAACGGGAATTTGCGCAGGATGTCGGTGCGCATGCAGCCGAATTTCTCGCCTTTGATGCGGTAGCGGAAGTACACGTCGACGGCGGTGCTGTCGAACACGTCCTGGGGATAGCGGTCGCCGACGATGCTGCCGTCGGGCCGCGCACAGAGGCCGGTGATGGCCACGTAGGAATCGCGCCGCGCCGGCGGAATGGCGTCCCAGGCAGCCTTGAACGTGGCCAGGGCGTCCGGCGGCATTTCGTCGTCGCTGTCGAGCCCGACGATCAACTTGCCGCGCGCCTCGCGCACACCACGATTGAAGGCGGTCTTCTTGTGCTGGTTGTTCTGCCAGATGTAGCGGATCGGAAAGTCAGCCCGCTGCTGCCAATCAAGCACGGCTTCGTGCGTATTGTCAGTGGAGCCGTCGTCCACGACGACCCATTCGAAATCCCGAAAAGTCTGGCGGGATAGCGATTCATACACCCGGTGCAGGGTGCCCGCCCGGTTGTAGGTCGGCGTCAGAACGGTAAAGAACGTCGGCGTATCAGTCATGCCTGCTGTGCCCTTTTGCGATTTCCGGATAACCGCTGCGGTCTTGGTATGCGTGTTTTCGCCTGAAGTGTAGGGGATATGCCAGCGCCAACCGATGGCACGGCATGCAAATTTGCAATCAAATCTGACAAGGTGTGGATTCCAGCCCCCCGGCCGTGGCCTGGCGCCCGTTGGGGCGGACCCCGGAGTGGCGTAAACTCGGGCGGCCCCAACCGGAATGCCTATGGAAGCTTCGACCGTCCAGCTCAATGACATCGCCTTGTTCGTAGAGGTTGCCAAGCGCAAGAGCTTCAGCCTGGCCGCCCGCGCGCTCAATATGCCGACGTCGACGCTGTCGCGCCGGATCAATGAACTGGAACGGGCGATCGGGCTGCGCCTGATCAACCGCAATACGCGCCGCCTGGACCTGACGGAGGCGGGCGCGGCCTACATGAGCCGCTGCCAGGGCCTGATCGACGAGGCACGCCTGGCGCACGAACAACTGCAGACGCTGTCGGGCGGCCCTTCCGGCAACCTGCGGGTATCGATGCCCTACAGCCTGGCAATCTGGCTGCTGCCGGAAACGATCAACGATTTCACGGACCGCTACCCGGAGGTGGAGTGCGAGTTCGACCTGAGCATGATGACGGCATCGGACGCGCAAGGCACGCCCTTCGACATCGTGCTGCGTTTCGGCCGCAACAGCGATTACCCGACCGCGAATATCGACAACGGCAACGGTAACGCCGCACTGACGCCGCGCAGCGACGGCGCCGTGGTGCAAGAGCTGGTGTCGCTGGACAATTACCTGTACGCCTCTGACCGCTATCTGGAACGCTTCGGCGAGCCCAAGACGCCGAGCGACCTGACCCAGCACCAATGCCTGCGCACGACGATCGACGACGCGCATTCCCACTGGACGCTGCACAACGGCAAGGTGAGCGAGCTGGTTCCCGTGAGCGGCCATCTGGCCGCTAACAACATGAGCATCGCAGGAACGCTGGCCGGTCTGGACCTGGCCATTACCCGGATGCCCCATTGCCAGGCGTTGGATCCGATCATCAAGCGGAATTCTCTGCGGCGGGTGCTGCCGGGATGGTCGGTGGATCCTATTTCTATCTATGTTGTTTATCCTTCGAGTATTCAGCCGGCTAAGACTCGGGCTTTTATGGATTTCATTCGGCCTAAGTTGGGGCCGGCTGAGTAGTTTTTGTTTGCGGCGGTTTGAGTTCTTGAGCCGCGCGTGACGGGGGGGGTGGAGCGGGGTGCGGGGCCCGTCTCGTGCCGGCCGCGCGGGCGGCCTTACGAGACTTACGCGCCGTCTTGCGTATACCGATGCCGCTATCGCGTGTAGGTAAGGCCGCTGGTTTTCTATCGGCGCGGATGCAGTGGATTCCAACAAGGTCTCCAGCGCCCGATGGGCGGCGCGCGAGAAAGCCGCCACGCGCAAGCCATCCCATGCCGCGCCGCCCATCACCGCCCCCCCGAAGCAACCCCGAAAAGCCCAAATTAGCGCTCTCCCAAATTTCAAGCTAGAATACCGAGTTACCCAATTCCCCCGCCAGCCCAGTATCCGGTTGTGCGGTCGGTTGGAAGACCGCAAGTTGGAACTTCCAACCGCAAATCCGATTTCCGCAAATTCAACAGGAGAATCAACATGGCTGAACGCAAACGCGTGCGTCGTAACACCCTGGAACGCCGTTGCCTGGGCAAGGCCTTCAAGCGCTTGTTCGTCAAGTCGCCCAAGGGTGTTTTCAAGATGCTGGAAAAGATCAAACGCGTCTAAATGGCCGCTGGTTGCCCGGGCTTTGCCTGGGTAGCTTGATCGAAAAGTCCCCGCCTGGCGCAAGCCAAGCGGGGATTTTCCATTTGGGGCCCGGATTTGCGGGGTTGGTCTCTTCGGCCTGACGCGGGCTCCAGTGTCGCGCGTGCCTCGCCGGTGCGGCATATCGCCAGGCGAAGCGCGAGCCAGTCCAGCCCCCCCCGCGTCGCCCTAGCCCTTCAGCTTTGCCAGCACCTGCTCCGCCCGCGGCAGCGGATTCACCGCACCGTATCCCAGCGTAGACAGCGCCGCCGCCACGTTCGCGTAGCGGACCGCGTCTGCCCAGCTGTCGCCCTGGCAGCGGCGGGCCAGCAGGCTGCCTGCGAAGCAGTCGCCGGCGCCGGTGGCGTCCACGGCGTCCACGCGCAGCGCGGCGACCGGGGTGCGGGTCTTGCCGTCGTCGATGATCGAGCCGTCCTTGCCCAGTTTCAGTACCACCACGCCGGTGGCGCCCGCGTCGCGGATCCAGTCGAGCGTGCGTTCGGGGTCGTCGTTGCCGGTCAGGTGCTGCATGTCGTCCATGCTCGGCAAAAACAGGGTCGCATGGCGAAGGGCTTCTCGCAGCGTTGCGCGGGCGCGGTCCAGCGGCCACAGGCGCAGGCGCAGGTTGGAATCCAGGCTGACCTCGACGCCCGCCGCGCGGGCCCGGGCCATCGCGGCGAAGACGGTGTCGCAGGCGCTGGTGCTGATCGCCAGGCTGATGCCCGAGACGTGCAGGAAGCGGGCGCGTTCGATCTGGCCACCGGCCAGGCTGGCGGGCGTCATCAGGCTGGCGGCCGAGCCGCGGCGCAGGTAGCTGAAGGCGTGGCCGTCCGGGCCATGCTGCACGAAATACAGGCCGGTGTGGGCCGAGGCGTCGACCTCGACGCCCGACGTGTCCACCCCTTCGGCCTGCCACAGCGCCAGGAACTGGGCGCCGAACGTGTCGTCGCCCACGCGCGTCAGGTAGGCGCAGCGCGCGCCCTGGCGCGCCGCCGCGATCACCGCGTTGGACGTGTCGCCGCCGAACCCTTGCAGGTATTGCAGCTGGTCCTTGTGGGTCTGGTTCAGCTCGACCAGCGGTTCGCCCAGCGCGACGATATCGAAATCAGCCATGGGCGGCCTCGCGCGTGCGGGTGATCTGCGCCACCAGTGCCGCCGTGTCGCGGGCGGCGAAGGCGGCCTTGTCGTACAGGTTGCTGCCGATGCCGACCAGGCCCGCGCCGGCCGCGAAATAGGTGTTCATGTTTTCGGCCGTGATGCCGCCCGTGGGGCAGAACACCGTGTCCGGGTACACCGATTTCAACGCAGCCAGGTGCTTGGGGCCGCCCGTGTCGGCCGGGAACACCTTGACCACGTCCACGCCGGCGCGACGCGCGGCCAGCACTTCGGTGGGCGTGAAGGCGCCGAGCAGACACAGGGCATCGGCGGCGTGGGCCAGGTCCACGATGTCCGTGGCCAGGGCCGGCGACACCAGGAAGTCGGCGCCGGCCACCAGGGCCTCGCGCGCCTGCTCTTCATTCAGCACCGTGCCCACGCCCAGCAGCAGGCTGGCGCCGTGCTTGTCGCGCAGTGCACGCACCAGGTCGGTCACGCCGGGAATGGTCCAGGTCAGTTCCAGCGTGGTGCAGCCGGCAGCCACGGCCACTTCGGCCGCATAGGCGGCGGTGGCGGCGTCGGTGTAGCGCAGCACGGGCACGACGCGGGCGGCCAGCAGGGCGGCCAGCTTTGAAGCAAGGGGAGCAGCGGTCATGGATTTCCTCGGGGACGGGATCGTTCAGGCGCCGCCGGACGGCACGGGCAGCACGGCGAGTTTGGCTGAGGCGGCATCGCGCAACCGCAGCAGGGGTTCTATATAAGCGGATTGCGGATCGGCGCGGCGGCGGAACAGCAGCGTGCTGACGCTGACGCAGGCCACCGGCTGGCCGGCGGCGTCGCGCAGCGCCACGCCATAGCAGGCGATGCCGGACTCGTTCTCCTCGTTGTCCAGGGCGTAGCCGCGCGCGGCCGTGTCGGCCAGCGCCGCGCGCAGGGCCGGCAGCGTCGACAGCGTGCCAGGCATGCGCAATTCCAGCGGCAGGTCGCGCAGCAGGCGTTCCCGCGCCGGCTCGGGCAGCGCCGCCAGGTAAGCCTTGCCCACCGCGCTGGAATGCAGCGCCACGGCCGCGCCCACGCGCGAGGCCATGCGCACCGGGCCGGGGCTTTCGAGTTTGTCGATGTAGATCATTTCGGCGCCGGCCGGCACCGCCAGGTGCACGGTTTCACCGGTTTCGTCGCGCAGGGCCTGCAAGTCGGCCGACAGCGCGGCGCGCAGGTCGAACTGCGACCAGGCGCGGCTGGCCAGGGCCAGCAGGCGCGGCCCCAGGCGGTAGGCGCCGTCGGTTTCGGCCACCATGCCCTGCTCGGCCAGCGCCGCCACGATGCGGTAGGCGGTGGGCCGGGGATAGCCGCAACTGCGCGCCAGCGCGGCCGCCGTGGGCGGATGCGGGGCATCGGCCACGGCCTGCAGCACCGTCATGAACTTGGCGAACGCCGCAGCGCCCGCCACCTTGGTTTCCGACACGACCACCCCCATGTTGGGAAGAGCCCAGCGTTAACAATGCTTATGCAGAATGCGCAAGGCAAACCGCGCGAATTTCAGACGAATCTGCGATACTGTTTATTTGTACAGCAGCTGAGCGCGTGACTGACCACATTGTGGACTCATGCCTCACTATATAGGCAATTATTCCACATCGCCGCGTCCGGAACCAGCGACAGGTCGTCGTCCCGGCGGGCCCCCTCCCTCAGGCTACGATACCGTCCATGAGCTCCCAAATTCGCATCGTTGGCGCCCGCCAGAACAATCTCAAGAACCTGGACCTGACCATCGCCACCGGCGAATTGGTTGTCGTGACCGGCGTATCGGGGTCCGGCAAAAGTTCGCTGGCCTTCGACACCCTGTACGCCGAGGGACAGCGCCGCTACGTGGAAACCTTCTCGCCCTATGCGCGCCAGTTCCTGGATCGCATGGACAAGCCGCAGGTGGACCGCATCGAAGGCATCCTGCCGGCCATCGCCATCGACCAGACCAACCCGGTGCGCAGCTCGCGCAGCACGGTCGGCACGATGACCGAGCTGAACGACCACGTGAAGCTGCTGTTCGCGCGCGGCGCCCGGCTGCACTGCCGCGGCTGCGGCAAGGTGGTGCGGCGCGACACGCCCGATTCCATCTACCACTCGCTGGCCGAACGCTCGGCGGTGGCTGGCGACCCGCGGCTGGTGGTGACCTTCCCCATCGCCGTGCCCGCCAACTTCACCGAAGACGAAGTGCGCGGCTTCCTGGAGCAGCAGGGCTACACCCGCGTGCACGCCGAGGAAACCGCCGTGCCGCGCGCCACGGCCGCGGCCAAGGGCGCCAAGAAGGAAAAAGGCAAAGGCAAGGCCAAGTCCGACACCGACGAACGCCGCATCCTGCATGTCATCCAGGACCGCTTCCGCTTTGCCGGCACCGAACGCGAACGCGTGATGGAAGCGCTGGACACCGCGCTGCGCATGGGCGCGGGCCACCTGGCCGTCTATGTGATGGACGCCGAGGGCGCCGACGCCGACATCTGGAAATACAGCGACCGCCTGCACTGCGCCGACTGCAACATCGAATACACCGACCCGCTGCCCAGCAGCTTCTCGTTCAATTCGCCGCTGGGCGCCTGCGAGGCCTGCCGCGGCTTCGGCCGCGTGATCGGCATCGACTTCGGCCTGGTCATCCCCGACGAAAACAAGACCCTGCTCGAAGGCGCCATCAAGCCCTGGACCACGCCGTCGTACAAGGAATGCCAGGACGAGCTGCAGAAGTACGCGCCGCGCGCCGGCATCCCGCTGGGGGTGCCCTGGAAGAGCATGAGCGAAGAGCACAAGCGCTGGGTGCTCTACGGCACGCCCGACTGGAAGGGCGGCAACGATGCCTGGAAGCACCAGTGGTACGGCGTGCAGCGCTTTTTCGATTGGCTCGAAACCAAGTCGTACAAGATGCACGTGCGCGTGCTGCTGTCGAAATACCGCAGCTACACGCCCTGCCCCACCTGCAATGGCGCGCGCCTCAAGCCCGACGCGCTGCTGTGGCGCCTGGGCACCAAGGAAGAAGCCGACACCGTGCTGCCGCCCGACGACGGCCGCTACAAGCGTTTCATGCCGGTGGGCGCCAACTGGACCCGCCCGCAGCTGGACGCCATGGACGGCCTGTCGGTGCATGACGTCATGCTGCTGCCCATCGAGCGCGTGCGCACGTTCTTCGACACGCTGTCGTTCTCGGGCGCGCTGGACGCGGCCACCGATCTGCTCATGACCGAAGTGCGCGCCCGCCTGAAGTTCCTGTGCGATGTCGGCCTGGGCTACCTGACGCTGGACCGCCAAAGCCGCACGCTGTCCGGCGGCGAGGTGCAGCGCATCAACCTGACCACCGCGCTGGGCACGTCGCTGGTGAACACGCTGTTCGTGCTGGACGAGCCGTCCATCGGCCTGCACCCGCGCGACATGCACCGCGTGGTCGAAGTGATGCACCGGCTGCGCAACGCCGGCAACACGCTGGTGGTGGTCGAACACGACCCGCAGGTCATGGTGGCGGCCGACCGTATCATCGACATCGGCCCCGGCCCGGGCGAACGCGGCGGCAACATCGTGTTCGACGGCACGCCGGCGCAATTGCGCGCGGCCAACACGCTGACGGGCAACTACCTGGGCGGCCGCCAGCGCGTCGAAGCGCCGCGCCCCATGCCGGTCGCGGCCAATACGCCGCGCCTGCTGCTCGAAGGCGTCAGCGCGCACAACCTGAAGAACGTCTCGGTCGAACTGCCGCTGGGCCGGCTGGTCTGCGTGACCGGCGTGTCCGGCTCGGGCAAGTCCACGCTGGTGCAGGACGTGCTGTACCCGGCCCTGCTCAAGCAGAAGGGCAAGCCGTCCGAAGCGCCGGGCGCGTTCGAACGCCTGCTGGGCGCCGAACAGATCGCCGACGTCGTGATGGTGGACCAGACCCCCATCGGCAAGACCGCGCGGTCCAACCCGGCCAGCTACGTGGGCGCGTTCGACGCGATCCGCAAGCTGTTCGCCCAGGCCCCGCTGGCGCGTGAACGCGCCTACACCGCGGGCACCTTCAGCTTCAACGGCGGCGACGGCCGCTGCCCCACGTGCGGCGGCACCGGCTTCGAACACGTCGAAATGCAGTTCCTGTCCGACGTCTACCTGCGTTGCCCCGACTGCGACGGCAAGCGCTTCCGCCCCGAAGTGCTGGAAGTGCGCGTGGAACACCTGGGCAAGAGCGCCTCGATCGACGAAGTGCTGGAAATGACCGTCAGCGAGGCGCTGGAATTCTTCAAGGGCCTGCGCGACGTGCAGACGGGCCTGGCGCCGCTGGCCGACGTGGGGCTGGAATACGTGCGGCTGGGCCAGCCCGTGCCGACCCTGTCGGGCGGCGAGGCGCAGCGGCTCAAGCTGGCCGGCCACCTGGCCGAGGCGGCGCGCAGCGGCATCTCGACGGCCAAGGTCGCCAAGAAGGGCAGCCTGTTCCTGTTCGACGAACCCACCACCGGCCTGCACTTCGACGACGTGGCGCGCCTGATGCGCGCTTTCCGCAAGCTGCTGGCCGCCGGTCACACGCTGCTGGTCATCGAACACAACCTGGACGTGATCCGCGCGGCCGACTGGCTGATCGACCTGGGCCCCGAAGGCGGCGACGCCGGCGGCCTGGTGCTGGGCGTGGGCACGCCGCAGGACCTGATGGCCAACCCGGCCTCGCACACCGGCGCCGCGCTGCGCGACTACGAAGTCAGCATCCTGCCGGCCGACGTGGTGGTGACCAGCGATGCCGACGCCCAGGAAGTCGAACAGGCCGGCCTGACCGCCCGCATCGCCGAACCGGCCGCCGCCTATGGCGCCGGCGAAGGCACGCCGCTGCAGTCGGTGATGCGCAAGCGCCGCCAGGACAATATGTCCATCGAGATCCGCAATGCGCGCGAGCACAACCTGAAGAACATCAGCGTCGAGATTCCGCGCGACAAGTTCACGGTGATCACCGGCGTGTCGGGGTCGGGCAAGTCGACCCTGGCCTTCGACATCCTGTTCAACGAGGGCCAGCGCCGCTACCTGGAATCGCTCAACGCCTACGCCCGCGCCATCGTGCAGCCGGCCGGCAAGCCCGACGTGGACGCCATCTTCGGCATTCCGCCCACGGTGGCGATCGAACAGCGCACCAGCCGCGGCGGCCGCAAGTCGACCGTGGCCACGATGACCGAGATCCACCACTTCCTGCGCCTGCTGTATGTGAAGCTGGGCACGCAGTACTGCCCCGACTGCAACGTGGCGGTGGAACCGCAGAACACCGACCAGATCGTGGCGCGCCTGCTGCGCGACCACAAGGGCGAGCACATCGGCCTCCTGGCGCCGCTGGTCACCGCGCGCAAGGGCTACTACACCGACCTGGCCAAGTGGGCCGGGTCCAAGGGCCATACGCACCTGCGGGTCGACGGCGAGTTCATTCCCGTCGCGCCGTGGCCGCGCCTGGACCGCTACAAGGAACACACCATCGAACTGCCGGTGGCCGACGTGGTGGTCGATCCCGCCAACGAGGCCGACCTGCGCGCCGCGGTCAAGAGCGCGCTGGAAAACGGCCAGGGCGTGATGTCGGTGGTCTGGCCGGTGAACAAGCTGCACGAAGCGCTGAACAGCGAATTGCAGCAGCAGCACTTCTCGGTCAAACGCGCCTGCCCGTCTTGCGGCACCAGCTTCCCCGAGCCCGATCCGCGCCTGTTCTCGTACAACTCCAAGCACGGCTGGTGCACCGGCTGCTTCGGCACCGGCCTGCAACTGCAAGGCTTCGACGAAGAACAGACCGGCGAGGAAACCGCCTGGAACGCCTGGTACGAAGGCGAGGCCAAGGTCTGCACCCAGTGCGACGGCCAGCGCCTGAACCGCGTGGCGCGCGCGGTGCGCTGGCGCGACAAGTCCATCGCGGAACTGGCCTCGCTGCCGGTGTCGGACGCGCACACCTTCTTTACCGGACTGGTGGCGCGCGGCCGCGAAGGCGAGATCGCCCGCGACATCCTCACCGAAATCCGCGGCCGCCTGAATTTCATGCAGGAAGTGGGCCTGAACTACCTGGCGCTGGACCGCGCCGCGCCGACGCTCTCGGGCGGTGAAGCACAGCGCATCCGCCTGGCGGCGCAACTGGGGTCCAACCTGCAGGGCGTCTGCTACGTGCTGGACGAACCCACCATCGGCCTGCACCCGCGCGACAACCGCATCCTGCTCGACGCGCTGGCGCGCCTGGAAGACAACGGCAACACGCTGGTGGTGGTCGAGCATGACGACGACACCATCCGCCGCGCCTCGCACATTATCGATATCGGTCCGGGCGCGGGTGTGCGCGGCGGCCGCGTGGTGGCGCAAGGCACGGCCCAGGACCTGATGGACGCCCCCGAGTCCGTCACCGGCCGCTACCTGGCCAAGCCGCTGCAGCACCCGCTG
Source organism: Achromobacter sp. 1014246743 (assembly GCF_059760725.1). Classification (NCBI taxonomy): domain Bacteria; kingdom Pseudomonadati; phylum Pseudomonadota; class Betaproteobacteria; order Burkholderiales; family Alcaligenaceae; genus Achromobacter; species Achromobacter sp. 1014246743. The sequence continues at coordinate 11,961 of NZ_JCBANA010000001.1, read as the reverse complement.
CAAGGCCGCCGCCCGGTCGAGGCCGACACGCCCATGATCGAGATCAAGGGCGCACGCCTGCACAACCTGCGCAGCGTCGACGCCAAGATTCCGGTGGGCCGCCTGAGCGTCGTCACCGGCGTGTCCGGCTCGGGCAAATCGACCCTGGCGCGCGAAGTGCTGCTGGACAACCTGATGCAGGCCGTCTCGCAGGGCAAGGCGCCCGGCTGGGCCGGCTGCGAAAGCATCAAGGGCTGGGAAGCGATCGACCGCGTGCTGGAAGTGGACCAGACCCCCATCGGCAAGACGCCGCGCTCGTGCCCGGCCACCTACGTCGGGTTCTGGGACGACGTGCGCAAGCAGTTCGCCGATACCCGCGAGGCCCGCATGCGCGGCTGGACGGCGGCGCGCTTCTCGTTCAATACCGGCGACGGCCGCTGCCCGATCTGCGAAGGCCAGGGCATGCGCACCATCGAAATGAACTTCCTGCCCGATGTGAAGGTGCCGTGCGATGCCTGCAACGGCGCACGCTTCAACAACGACACGCTCAGCGTGCAGATGCGCGGCAAGAACGCGGGCGAACTGCTGGCCATGGAAGTGGACGACGCCATCGGCTATTTCGCGGCGCACCCGAAGATCCACCGCCCCCTGCAACTGATGCAGGACGTCGGCCTGGGTTACCTGACGCTGGGGCAGCCGTCGCCCACGCTGTCCGGCGGCGAGGCCCAGCGCATCAAGCTGGTGACCGAGCTGTCCAAGGCGCGCCTGACCGACGGCCTGATCAAGACCGGCCGCGCCTCGCGCATTCCGCACACGCTGTACGTGCTGGACGAACCGACGGTGGGCCTGTCGATGGCCGACGTGGAAAAGCTGATCCACGTGCTGCATCGCCTGGTCGAAGCCGGCAACACCGTGGTGGTCATCGAGCATAATCTCGACGTCATCGCCGAAGCCGACTGGCTGCTGGACCTGGGCCCCGAAGGCGGCACGGGCGGCGGCAAGCTGGTGGGCCAGGGGTCGCCGGAACACGTCATGGCCCAAAGCGCCCAATCGCACACCGGACGGGTCCTGGCGGAGTTCCTGGCACAACAATAAAGAGCGTCATGCATTGTCGTTTTGAAGACCGGCTGGCCGGCCGCGCCCTGCGGCTGGACGGCCTGCGGGCCCGCATCGAGGCGCGCGCGGCGGCCGAGATCGGCCCCGCGCTGGCCGCCGTCGACGCGGCCCGCCACCAGGGCCATTGGGTGGCCCTGCTGCTGGATTACGAACTGGGGGAATGGCTGCTGCCCGAGGCCACCCGGCCCGCGCCCGCCGGCCCCTGGACGCCGCCGCGCGACGACGGCGCAGCGCGCCTGACCGCGCTGGTGTTCGAACGCAAGATCGACGAAGCGCCCTGGGACGCCCCCGCGGCCGACAGCGCCCCCGGCGCCCTCAGCATTCCGGCGCCGCGCCTGCGGGAAGCCGATTACGTGCGCCAGATCGACGCCATCCGCGGCCTGATCGCCGACGGCGAGCTCTACCAGGTCAACTACACCCAGCCGCTGGACCTGCAATACCAGGGCGACGCGGCCACGCTGTACCGCCGCATCGCCGCGCGCAATCCCGTCGCGCACGCCGCCTTCATCCAGGATGGCGCGCGCACGGTGCTGTCGTTTTCGCCCGAATTGTTCGTGGCCCGCCGCGGCCCGCAACTGACCACCCGGCCCATGAAAGGCACGGCACCGCGCCACGCCGACCCGGCCGAAGATGCCCGGCTGGGCCAGGCGCTGCTGGCCAGCGACAAGAACCGCGCCGAAAACCTGATGATCGTCGACCTGCTGCGCAACGACCTGGGCCGCCTGGCCGAGCCGGGTTCGGTCAAGGTCGATGCCCTGTTCTCGCTGGAACGCTACCCCACCGTCTGGACCATGACGTCGACCGTGTCGGCCCAGGCGCCCGGCGCCACGCTGGAAGCCGTGCTGCGCGCGCTGTTCCCCTGTGGTTCCATCACCGGCGCCCCCAAGGTGGCCGCCATGCGCCGCATCCGCCAGATGGAAGCCGCGCCGCGTGGCCTGTATTGCGGCAGCATCGGCTGGCTGGCGCCCGATGGCGATTTCTCGCTGAACGTGGCGATCCGCACCCTGGTGCTGGATGCCGCGGGCCACGGGGTCTACAGCGTGGGCGGCGGCATCGTCCACGATTCGGATCCGGCCGAGGAATGGCAGGAATGCCACTGGAAGGCCCGCATCCTGCGCGCGTAAAACCGCAACCCGCGCCAGCAGTAGTAGGATAGAGCGCGGCCCCGTCCGCCATTACCCAGGAGCCCCCATGCAACCCGAACTGATCGAGACCATCCTGGTCGATGCCGAACGCCGCGTGCCGCTCTTGACGCGCCACCTGCACCGGCTGGAACAGTCCTGCAAGGCGCTGGGCTACACCTGGGGCGGGCGCACAGTCGAAAGCGACATCATGATCGCGGCACTCAGCCTGGTGACCCCGGGGGCGCACCGCCTGCGTCTGCTGGTCGCCCGCGACGGCAGCCGCCACATCCAGACCGCGGTGCTGCCGCCCCTGCCCGCCGTGCAGGAAATCATGCTGGCGCCCGAGGCCCTGCGCTCGTCCGAACCGCTGCTGCGCTACAAGACCACTTACCGCCCCTGGTACACCAAGACCATCGAATGGCTGCCCGCGCATCCGCATATTTTCGACCTGGTCTACCTGAACGAACGCGGCGAGCTGTGCGAAGGCAGCCGCAGCAACGTCTACCTGCGGCTGGACGGCGACTGGTACACCCCGCCCGTGGACAGCGGCTGCCTGCCCGGCGTGCAGCGGGCCGAACTGTTGGATAACGGCAACGTGACCGAACGCGTCCTGACCCTGGCCGATCTGCACGCCGCCGACGAGATCCGCCTGTCCAACGCCCTGCGCGGTTGGTTCGACGTGACGCTGCGCGAAGCCTGACGCCGCCGGGCGCGGGACAGCGCCGATTGCCAAACCGGCAAGGCTGACGAATAATTGATACTCATTCTTATCTATTGTTCGGCGTCGGCAGCGTCCCATCGTGTTTCCTCCCTCTTGCACGGCCTCCCCCAACGTAGCAACCCTCTATAGCGACCACCACGGCTGGCTGCAGGAATGGCTGCGCCGGCGGCTGGGCAACGCCTTCGACGCGGCCGACCTGGCGCAGGACACCTTCCTGCGGGTGCTGCGCACGCTGGAACCCATCCGCGAACCGCGCGCCTACCTGACCACCATCGCCCACGGCCTGGTGGTGAACCACTGGCGCCGCCAGGACCTGGAACGCGCCTACCGCGAAACGCTGGCCACGGTGTCCGACACCCTGGCCCCGTCGCCCGAGGAAGGCGCGCTGCTGCTCGAAGCCCTGTGCGAGCTGGACGCGCTGCTGAACCAGCTGAACCCCAAGGCCCGCGCGGCCTTCCTGCTGGCGCACCTGGACGGCTACACCTACCTGGAGATCGCGGCGCGGCTCGACGTGTCCGAACGCATGGTCAAGAAGTACATGGCGCAGGCGATGCTGCACTGCCTGACCGCTGACCAGGCCATGGGACTGGCCACGCCATGAGCGCCACGGGCGCGCCGCCCAGTTTCCAGGTGCTGCAGCAGGCAGCCGAATGGTTCGCCGTGCTGGGCGCGCCGGCCGTCGATGCCCAGGCGCACCAACGCTGGCGGCAGTGGCATGACGCCGATCCGGCCCATCAACTGGCCTGGCGCCAGGTCGAGGCGATCAGCGGCAAGTTCCTGAACCTGCCCGGCGGCAACAAGCCCATGGCCCATCGGCTGCTGGACGCCGCCGCGGCCGGCCAGGCGCGCCGCCGCCAGGCACTGAAGATGCTGACGCTGCTGTGTGGCGTCGGCCTGGGCAGCTGGGGCGCGTCGCAAGCCGTGCCCTGGCGGCGCTGGACGGCCACGCACCATACCGCCCTGGCCGAACGCCGCGAGGTCCGGCTGGCCGATGGCGGCCGCGTCTGGCTCAATACCGACAGCGCGATCGACGTGGACTACGGCCCCGACCTGCGCCGCATCCGCCTGGTGGCCGGCGAAATCCTGGTCACCACCGCGCCCGACACCCAGACACCCGCGCGGCCCTTCGTGGTCGATACCGCCCAGGCCCGGCTGCGGGCGCTGGGCACCCGCTACAGCGTCTACCAGGAAGACGACGCCAGCGTCGTCGCGGTGTTTGACGGCGCGGTGCAGGTCGAACCGGTGACGCTGGGCGTGGCGGGCGGCATCCTGCATGCCGGCCAGCAGGCCCGCATCACGCGGGCCGGCAACGTCGTTGCCGAACCCTCGGCCCTGGCCCGCCGTTCGTGGGTCGACGGGCTGATCGTTGCCGAAAACATGCGGTTGGGCGACTTCGCGGCGGAACTGTCGCGCTACCGGCGCGGACACCTGGGCTGCGACCCCGCGATTGCGGACCTGCGCATCGTGGGCACCTATGCCACCGCGGACACCGACCAGGTGCTGGCGACCCTGGAAAACACGCTGCCCGTGCGCGTGCGCCGGACGCTGCCGTGGTGGGTGGTGCTGGAAGGCCGCTAAGGGGCCGAAAAAAGGGCCGAAAAAAGCCGACAAGAAACGGCGACAAAGGGGCCGACAGATTCGAGGCCGGCCGATTCTTTTTGCGCAAAGGCGTCGCCGAGGTTCCCTTTTTCGCGTCGTGGATTGGCATACGGGGTGCAACCACCCATTTCTCCCTTCCAGACCGGGCCGTACCATGCACATGCCTTCCCCTTCCCGCCGACGCGCCGCCGTCCGCCTGCCCGCCGCCACGGCCGCCGCCGCACTAATCGGCCTGGCCCTGCCCGGCGCGGCCCCCGCCCAGACGCCAAACGCCGCCCAGGCCGCCGCCGAGCGCGACTACGACATTCCGCCCGGCGACCTGAGCCGGGTGTTGACCGAATTCGCCATGCAAGCGGGTATCCAGGTGTCGATCGAAGCGTCGCTGACCGCCGGGCGGCAGAGCCCGGGCGTGCGCGGGCGGCAATCGGCGTGGTCGGGACTGAACGCGATCCTGGCTGGCACCGGCCTGCAGCCGATGCGCAGCGGCAACGCCTACACCGCGCGCCCCGTGCCGAATGCCGACGCGGTCACGCTGCCCAACATCACAGTACGCGGCAACGCCACCGCCGCCTTGCAACAGGAAGGTCTGGCCAGCGACGGCTACCGGGCGTCCAGCGTATCGGCCGCCGGTGCACTGGGCGGCATGGAGCTGCGCAACGCGCCCTATTCGTTCAGCGTCGTCACCCGCGAGCTGCTGCAGAACGTGCAGGCGCAGACGCCCGACGACGTCTACAAGATCAACCCGGCAACGCTGACACAGACACCGCAGTTGAGCGGCTGGGCGCCGATGGTCAAGATTCGCGGCTTCAACAGCTATGACCGCGCGGAAGATGGCCTGCGCCACGCCTACGGCTTTGCCGCCTCGCTGGAAGACAAGGAACGCGTCGAAGTGCTGAGCGGGCTGTCCGGCTTTCTGTACGGCGCGGCCTCGCCCGGCGGCATGATCAATTACGTCAACAAACGCCCCACCCCGGACCGGTACAACAGCATCACCGTGGGCACCTATGGCGCCAGCCAAGCCTACGTTCATGGCGACTTCGGCGGCCCGTTCGACGACAACGGCAAGGTCGGCTACCGCGTCAACCTTGTCCGCCAGAATGGCGATACCGCCGTGGACGGCCAGAAGATCGATCGCACCCTGGCAAGCCTGGCCCTGGATTTCAACGTGACCGATCGCTTCAAGATCGAGTTGGGCGCCTCATACAGCGACTACAAGATGACGTCGCCCACGGCTTACTGGTTTGTCCGCGACGGGATATCCCGCCCCAAGGCCCCGGATTCCAGCAAGGACTGGAGCCAACCGTGGATCCGCGACGAGACCGAAAGCCGTAAATGGATGGCTCGCATGACCTATGAGGCCAGCGATCACCTAACGGTACGCGTCGCCCATCTGCGCGAATACCAGGACCGGCCCATCCAGTACCACACGATGAACACGCTGCGTTCGTCCAGCGAATACGCGCAATTGCGGCAGAAAGTCGGTGCGACCAGCACCGAGTCCGAAGCCTGGCAGGCGCTGGCAGACATTTCTTTCGACACCGGACCGATCGGCCACAAGGTCACCATGGGCTATTACGGCTACATGGACAAGCAATGGCAAACCACCTATTTTCCCAACACCGGCTACGTCGGCCCGTACGGCCTGGTCTCGCCCACGCACGTGCCGGAACCGCAATGGCCGTCCGATGCGTCGGAAAGAACGTACTACGCCAGCCGCATCCGCAACGACAATTTCATGATCGGTGACCTGATCCGGTTGAACGAACAATGGTCTGCGCTGGTGGGCGTGAACCGCAGCACCATCAAGGCCATGGAGCGTGACCAGGACGGCAACGCGGGCCAACCGGATTACGATCGCGGCCGCAATTCGCCCAACGCGTCGTTGATCTTCACGCCAACCCCTTGGCTGACGACCTACGCAACCTACATCGAAGGCCTGGAACAAGGCGGCGTTGCACCGGACGAAGCCGTCAACCGCGGGCAGGTGCTGTCGCCCATGCGCAGCAAGCAACGCGAACTGGGCGTGAAGGCCGAGTTGGGCGGTGTGCTGGTCAGCGGCGCGCTGTTCGACATCGAAAAAGCCTACGAGTACTCCAACAACGCCAATGTCTACGTACAGGACGGCGTCCAGCGCCATCGCGGCGCCGAAGTCTCGGCGGTGGGCAAGGTGACCGATGCCTGGACCGTGATGGGCGGCGTGACGATGCTCACGGCCCGTGTAGAAGGCAGCGCCAACGACGGCAACGCTCCGATCAACGTGCCCAAGCTGACGGCCAAGCTGTATTCGGAGTACGCGCTGCCCTTCGCGCCGGGCCTGAGCCTGACTGGCGGGGTCTACTACGTCGGCAAGCAGTGGGCCACTAACACCAACACCAGCCGGCTGCCGTCGTACACCACCTTCGACCTGGGTCTGCGCTACGCGACCAAGGTCACCGGTCGACCGGTGACGCTGCGCCTGAATGTCAACAACGTAGCCGACCGCAGTTATTGGCTCAACAGCTACTACCTGGGCAGCCCGCGCAGCGTTGCGCTGTCGGCGCAGATGCAGTTCTGAGCGCCTGGCGGAACGCGCGCGGCGCGCGCGTTCCGGACTGAGACCTGTCCCTCGGTCAGGCCCTGGACTTATCAGACCTGCACAGCCTAATCCGCGAACTGCTCCACCACCACCTGCCGCAGCCATTGATTGGCCGGCTCGCGGTGGTTGCGCGCATGCCAGAAGACGTTGATGACGGACTCCGGGATCTTCACCGGACAGGGCGCGGTGGCCAGGCCGAACGGCTTGCAGGCGCAATCGGCAAAGCGCTGCGGCACCACCGCGATCATGTCGGTGGCCTGCAGCACCGGCCCCACCGCCATGAAGTGCGGCACCGTCAGCCGCAAGCGGCGGCGGATGCCGGCGCGTTCGATGACCTGGTCCACCACGCCGTGCCCGGTGCCTTCGGACACGATGGCAACGTGCTCGGCCGCGCGGAACTGCTTGGCCGACACCCCGCCGCGCGCCAGCGGATGGTCCTGCCGGAAGATGCACACATAGGGCTGGCGAAACAACCGCCGCTGAAAGAAGCCTTGCTTTAAACCCGGCAGAAAGCCCATCGCCAGGTCGATCCGCCCGCGCTCCATTTCGTCCTTCACGTCGATCGACGTCGTGCGCACGGTGCGGATGGTGACGCCCGGCGCCGCCGCATCCAGCGCCCGCATCAGCCGCGGCAGAAAGTAGGTTTCGCCCACGTCATTGACGCCGATGACAAAGGCCCGCTCGCTCTGCGCCGGGTCGAACAAGGCCCGTGCGTTCAATGTGCCGTGCAACGCGGCCAGCGCATCGGCAATGGGCTGCGCCAGCGCTTCGGCGTAGGGCGTGGGCACCATGCCGCGCGAGGTCCGCAGGAACAATTCGTCGCCCAACAGCTTGCGCAGCCGGCCCAGCGCGTTGCTGACTCCGGGCTGCGAGATACCCAGGTTGCGCGCCACCGCCGACACCCGGCCGTGCTTGCACAACTCGTTGAAGACGACCAGCAGGTTCAGGTCCATGTCTTGCAGGTTCATGCGCTTGTCTCCACCAATATTGATTCTGGTGATTGTTGTCATCAGCCAGATTCTATTTATTTATTTCATGCCCTGGCCGAAGATGCAACAAACGCCGCGCCCATGTCGCGCGGCCCCCGCCCGGCCGCACGACGGCCACGGATGAAGGAGACAAACCATGCAACCCTGGCCCACCGACGGCACCCACCGCATTCCCTTCGGCGTCTACACCGACGCCGCGCTGCACCAGAAAGAACTGGACCGCTTTTTCTACCGCGGCCACTGGAACTACGTCGGCCTGGAAGCGGAAATCCCCAACCCAGGCGACTTCAAGCGCACCGCGGTTGGCGAGCGCTCCGTCATCCTATTGCGCGACAACGACGGCCAGGTGCGAGTGGTGGAAAACGTCTGCGCCCACCGCGGCGTGCAGTTCTGCCGCGAACGCTCGGGCAACCGAAGCGAATTCGTCTGTCCCTATCACCAGTGGAACTACGACCTGCAGGGCAACCTGATCGGCGTGCCCTTTCGCCGCGGCGTCAAGCAGGGGGGCCGCGTCAACGGCGGCATGCCGCCCGATTTCAAGCCCGAGGAACACGGCCTGACCAAACTGGCCGTGGCCTGTCGCAACGGCGTCGTCTTCGCCTCGTTCGACCCCGACGTCGAGCCGCTCGAAGACTACCTGGGCCCCGACATCCTGCACTACTTCGACCGCGTCTTCGACGGCCGCCAGTTGGTGATCCACGGCTACAGCCGCCAGCGTATTCCCGGCAACTGGAAGCTGATGCAGGAGAACATCAAGGACCCCTACCACCCCGGCCTGCTCCACACCTGGTTCGTCACCTTCGGCCTGTGGCGGGCCGACAACCGTTCCGAACTGAAAATGGACCGCCACTTGCGCCACGCCGCCATGATCTCGACGCGCGGCCAGGGCGGCAAGGGCAGCGTCACCAGCGGCGTCTCCAGCTTCAAGGAACAGATGTCGCTGAACGACGACCGCTTTCTGGACATCGTCCCCGAACCCTGGTGGAACGGCCCCACGGCGGTGCTGATGACGCTGTTTCCCAGCGTCATCATCCAGCAGCAGGTCAACTCGCTGTCGACCCGCCACATCCAGCCCGTCGGCCACGACGCCTTCGATTTCGTCTGGACGCACTTCGGCTTCGCCGACGACACGCCCGAGATGACCCGGCGCCGCCTGCGCCAGGCCAACCTGTTCGGCCCCGCCGGTTTCGTGTCGGCGGACGACGGCGAGGTGATCGAGTTCTCGCAATCCGGCTTCCAGCAAAAGCCCTGGCACCGCAGCGTGGCCGAACTGGGCGGCAAGACCGCCGAGAACACCGACCATATGGTGACCGAAACGCTGATCCGCGGCATGTACGCCTACTGGCGCCGCGTGATGGAAGAGGAGGCCTGACGATGCTGGAATTTCCGCTGTACTACGCGCTGACCCGGCTGTACACCGACTACGCCGCCGCGCTGGACGCCGAACAATGGGACCAGTGGCCGGACTTCTTCCTGGAAGACTGCACCTACAAAGTGCTGCCCCGCGAAAACCACGAACGCGGCTACCCCCTGGCCACCATGGCCTTCGAAAGCCGCGGCATGCTGCGCGACCGCATCTACGGCGCCACCGACACCATCTTCCACGACCCCTACTACCAACGCCACGTGGTCGGCGCGCCCCGCGTCCTGTCGGTCGCGGGCGACCGGATCGAATCCGAAGCCAACTACGCCGTCTTCCGCACCAAGCCCAACCAGCTGACGACGGTCTTCAACGTCGGCCGCTACCTGGACGTCATCCGCCAGACGCCCGACGGCCTGAAATTCGAATCCAGGCTATGCATCTTCGACAGCGAGCTGATTCCGAATTCGTTGATCTATCCCATCTGACCCAAAAGGTGGCGCATCGCTCGCCGGCCCCTGTCGGCGGGCGCCCCAAATCCCACTCCCCAGGCAGGCAACATCGCGCGCCCGCCTGCGGCTTGCCCCAATCCTGACGAGGACACCGCAACATGACAACGCAATGGATAAAGGCCATCCCGCTGGCCGACATACCCGATGAAGACGTGATCGCCGTCCAGGCCGGCGACCACGAAATCGCGCTCTACGGCGTCGAAGGCGCCGTCTACGCCACCGCCAACCTCTGTACCCACGGCAACGCCCGCCTGTGCGACGGCTTCCTGACCGGCCACGAAATCGAATGCCCGCTGCACCAGGGCCGCTTCGACGTCAGAGACGGCCGCGCCCTCTGTTCGCCGCTACGCGACAACATCGCGACCTACCCCGTCAGAATCGAAGACGGCATGGTGTTCGTGGCGCTGTAGCAAGACAGCCGAACCATCCCATGCCCAAGGCGGCGCCCCACTGGCGCCGCCAATCAGCCCAACGCCAAACGCAAGGCTTCATTGGCCGCCGCCATCCCCATGGCGGCCGTCACGGTCACGACAGACCCATACCCCGCACAAGACAACCCCTGCGGCGCAGCCGCTTGCGCGGACACCCCCATGTCGTCTTCCATCTCGCCCGCCCGCGTCCATTCATCCGGCAAGATCGCCGGCTGATCGAACCACAGCGCATGCACCCCCATTTTGGGCACCCGCTTCAAGGCCTTGCCGTTCTTGTCCGATGCCCGAGCAAATCCATGCTCGCGCCGCAGCTTGTTGCGCAACTTGGACAACAACGCATCATTGACCGCCGCCGACAGATCCCCCGCCCGCAGCGCCAACGGGTCCGTCTTGCCCCCCGCCCCGCCACACAGCAGCATGGGCACACCCAATGCCCGCGCATGCAAGATCATCGCAATCTTGGCCGCCGCCTGATCGGTACAGTCAATGATGACGGTATAGGGCCCAGGCAAGACCTCGCCGACATTCTCAGGCGACACAAAGTCATCCACCCGCGTCAACCGACACGCCGGATTGATCCCCAACACCCGCTCGGCCATGGCATCCACCTTGGACTGCCCCACGGTCTCGGTCAGCGCATGAATCTGCCGATTGACGTTGGACTCCGCAATATGGTCCAGATCAATCAGGGTCAACGCCCCGATCCCACAACGCGCAAGCGCCTCAACCGTCCACGAGCCAACCCCACCCAGGCCGGCAACGGCAATGTGCGCGTCTTGAAAACGTCTGGGAGCATCAGGCCCGTACAGGCGTGACAGGCTGGAGAAGCGGCGGTCGAGGTCGACGGAATCGAGGGTGTTCATAAGAGATATTTTATATGGCCGCCAAACCCGCCCCATGCCGGCCAGGCGGACGGCCTTGCGAGGAATACCCACCATCACGCGCAATCCCATGCCGTGCCCCCCCGCTCGTGCCCTTCTATCGGCGCGGATGCCGTGGCGTTCAACATGAATGTGCAGCGCCCGATGGGCGGCGCGCGAGACGGTCAACACTAGCAGCCCGATCTCTGCCGCGCCGCCCATCACCGCCCCACCCCCAACCGTGCGGAACCACTAGAAACGCAATCACCACCAGCGCGAAGCGCCACCGCCACACAGTCAGCAACACGAATGCCAAACGTGGCCGCCCGCGCGGCCGCGGCTTGGCGGCCCTGCAGATTTCATGCCCTGACCACAGGTCTAGCAGCGCGACAATTCTCGAAAACCGTAGCCCCTGGCGGGGGTGGCTTGCGGAGTGGGCAACCTCGATGCGCCCGAGGGAATCGGAAGATACCGTCTTGGCCGTCAAGTAGAAAAAGCGTAATCAGGCCTGTAAGGCTGCCGCGTCTTGAGCACGCCGAAGCACAGATGCACCACTTTTCGCATGCATGCGCCCAGGGCCGACATCTTGCTCTTGCCCGCGGCCAGCAGTCGTTGATACAACGCCCGCACATGGGGGTTGTGCTTGGACGCAACGACGCCAGCCATGTATGCCAACGCCCGTACGTCCGCAGGAC